>JAQSXG010000279.1 GCA_029256785.1 Neobacillus sp. | reverse complement strand
CTTTTGGTCAAATATTTCATTCTGAGCAGACAGCATGAGAACCGGTGTATCTTTCACCGCTCGGATTTCCTCGAGAATGATGTACCCATTTTTATTAGGCAGCAATACATCAAGAACAAACAAATCATATTCATTCGATAATGCCATTTTTGAGCCAATTTCTCCGTCCTCCGCTATGTCAACTATAAAAGATTCTCTTTCCAAGTAGATCTTTAGCAAATTGCTTATTCTTGTTTCATCTTCGACAATAAGGATTTTAGTGATTGTAAACTCCCCCTGTTCTTTTATTAGTTCACAAAATGTTCACATTTCAGTTAAGATTATTTTATACCATCTTGAACATAAATGTAACAGTCTAAATTTGGAACAAATAATAAAACTGGAGAAATCACTTTTTGTCATAGAGTTTTCCCTGTTTATTCTTCCGTTAATAAAACAATGGTTTCAGCTAACAACAGTTTATTAGGAACGGGTTCTAGTTTAATATACTTCGAGTAGCATATTTCTTCACATAGATGGCAATCGACACATTTAGTGGGATAAAGAGTAATCGAAGTTTTGCCTTTTTTCTCCTCCTGAATTAACGCATCTGTCGGGCAAAGGAGTGAACACGCCCCGCAAAGATAACAGCCTGAATTGATGGATGGAAAGCGCACATCGAGCCTTTCTTTTAAATAATCAATTCTCTCTAGATTTTCTACAAGTAACTTTCTTTTCCTCATATATGGCTGAACAGCTTCATTCGTAAGTTTTTCGATCAGACTAGATGAAACATTTTCCCATTCTTTTTGAACCTTATTCATTGAATTTCCCTGGAATTTTTCCTGATAAGAGGATACTTTGGCTTCCCCAATTACTTCCCTTAAAATTAATTTATTCGTCGTTTTGATCTCACTTGCAATAAAGGAGAATAATTCACGTCGATTTTCATCGTATTTTTTCGGTTTATTTTTTTGCGGAAGCATCGTAGTCCAATTTATCTTTTTCCTCGACATTTCTTCAGCCGCATGCAGCTCTTTCTGCCACACCTGAAAACCTGTCGAAATTTCACAGTCATGATGACAACTATCTTCACTATGATAAATGGAAAGGTTCCCATATTGGGTTATAAGAGTTAACCATGCTTCTCGAGGAATAGCAGCCAAACAAGGAATAATAACGGTTGAAGCAGGTGATAGGTTTGGCTTTTGCTTTTTACAATGTATAAATACATGCTCCTGCTCCTTACTTTTCCTAGCTACTTCTTCAAGAATGTGTGGAACAGAGGGCCGTTCTGCAAGGATAGCATTTGTTGGACAAACGGTGGAGCAAATTCCACATTCAATACATGCGTCGTTAATCTCAATTTTACTGTTGGCAATGGAAATGGAATTTGTAGGACAAACATTGATACAGCTTTGACAGCTGCTCTTAGGTGAAATATTTTGCGTGCATAGATTGTGCTCAATCCTTAGGGCTGATATTTTCTTATCTACTATTTTTGCTAACCTAAGTATGTTCATCCTTATCCACCCTTTCCAACTAATAGAATGGCAGCATTCATCCAACACTACCATTCTGCTACGATCATAAATGAACTGCTGTATCGTAAAATTGTAATCTTCCTAAGAACTCACTGATGGCTAACACCGCAAATGCAACTGAATAAATAGAGGCTGTGCGCATGCCTTTATTTTTATAAGCCATTCCTAGTAAAAAGAATGCTAGAATAAATGTCAGAATGCGAAGCCAGAAAATGAATTGACTTGTCATTAATTTTGCTGTTGCCACGGCTTCTGGTAGTCCACCGAATAGGGAGAATACATAGATTGCCAAGACGACGATTCCTGCGATGATACTTCCTATTGAAAATCGAGTGAGCTCCACCTTTAATTCCTTGCGAATTTGTAAAAAGAGTCCTACAAATAGCGGACCAAGGATTAATGATGTTAAGAAGAACATCAATACCGTTGAAAGACTGTTCCATGCTGGAAAAGCAGGAATATAGTAAATCATGGCTGATGAAAAGATGGCTAGTGCACCGATTACTCCTAAGCCCCAGCCTACTTTACTACGGTTTTCTGCTTGTCCCTTATACCAAAACCACGTGTAAATCAGACTAAGAAAGAAGAATAATCCATAAAAGGCAATTTCACGACTGAGCCAGGATTCGTCGAGATTCAATATTGCCCGGTAAGCGTGCAATGGTTGTCCCAAATGTAGCATAGAAACAAGGAGAGAAATCCCTGTTAGCAGCACCAACACGACTGAAATCATCAAACCTGTTTTTTGAGAAATTGTTTTCGTTTTCCTATCAATCCACCAAAGGGTGACAAAGGCACCGATAATGAGCTGAGATAAAATCGTGAAAATCACAAGTGGCAGGTCATGCATTATAGTTCCCTCCTCGTCTGTTTACCAGGAGTTGGTAAAATGAACCTTGTGGTTGGATTTGTAATCGATGGATCTGCAAAGGTTGGTACAAAATTCACAGCATCTGAAGGCTGTATTTCATTATAATCAACAATTTGGATGGCATCGAGTGGACATTTTTGCACACAGATTGGATCTTCACCATGATCCAGCAGTTCATAGCACATACTGCATTTGTCCATTTTCTTAAGAACAGGATTATATTGTGGTACCCCGTACGGACAGGCTTTACCACACATTTGACAGCCGATACAAAGGTCTTGATTATGCACAACGATTCCATCTTCATCTCGTTTTAAATAGGCACCCACTGGGCAGGCTTTTTTACAAGCTGGATCTTCACAGTGATTGCATGATGTGGAAAGATAAGCACGAATGGGTAATCCAAAGCTATCTTCTGGCAGCTCTGTTATTCTGCGGCGACTCATGCTTGGTTCTAATTGGTAAAAGCTTTTACAGGATACTTCACAAGCGTGGCAGCCGATACAACGCTCAATATTGATTAAAAATCCTAGTTTTTTCGCCAACGTTCTCATCTCCTTATGCTCTTTCGATGTTTACAAAATTATCATGGAAGGCAATTCCACGCTGTCCTTTTGAATATTCGCCCATGTCTTCCTGAATCGCCTTTACCGTAAAGTTTTCGGAGTAATTGATGTCCTTCCACCAGCCCTCATACATCACAACGATATCTGCTGGAACCGTTTTTGTTATTTTAGCGGGAATGGTCATTGCTCCGATGTCATTAAATACTTTTACAAGGTCATTTGCCTTAATATTTTTCTTGGCGGCAAGGTCAGGATGAATTTCCACGAAAGGATTTTCTGAGATTTTCATTAACCAGTCTGTGTGCTGGAACTGACTATGGATGCTCAGCTTCCAGTGTGGCGTCATACAGCGAATTGGGTACTCTTTTGGTGCTTCGTATTTTTCAACAAATACCGGTAGCGGGTGGTGGCCATATTCAATTGCTTTTTGTGAATAAAATTCGTACTTGCCAGATGGAGTCCGGAATTTCAGATCCTCCCATGCAACCGTAATGGTTTCTTTAGATTTTACCGTTCCGCCCTTTTGCTTTAATTCTTTCCAACTTTTGACTCCAAACATATCTCGGAGTTTGTCATTAAACTCTTTTTCCACCCAATCATGAGGATCGCCTGAAGTTGGGAAGGTAGACGAACCTTTTTCTAATTCATTAAGGCGTTTTGATAAGCCCATGGCAATTTCTAAGTCGCTCTTTGCTTCATATAATGGTTTAATCGCTTGTTCATTGACATTCATCCAATAATGCCAGTAGCTAACATTTAATCCAACCGATTCAAATGGAGTCGTAACCGGTAATACAATATCCGAGTGTTCAACTGTTTGGTTCATGTAAAGGTCACACGTAACCACAAGGTCCATTTTTTCAAATGCTTTCTTTACTACATTTGGCTCTGGATCCTGCGCAATGGGATTACGACAAGCAATCCACAACATTTTAATTGGCGGATCGTTTGCTTCAAGTACTTGGGCACCAAAGTTATTCATATTAACATAATGGTCCCCATCACCAACGGTTCCTTCTGGCGGGCCAAAGCTCATTGTATGGTAATTCACAGCCCAGGTTTCACCGCCGATATAGTTCACACCGCCGCCTCTTTTACCAACATTCCCTGTAATAGCGGCAAGGGCGTCAATGGCACGAACCATTGCTCCACCATTCACGTGGCGCTGCATTCCAAAGCCAATCCAAATATTGGCCGGCTTTGCGGTGGCATATTCACGGGCAATTCGTTCAATGACTGCCTTAGGTACACCTGTCGTTTCAGCAGCCCATTCCGTAGTAATATTGTTTTTCACATATGAAACGAACTTCTCAAATCCAATAGAGTTCTTGCTAACCCACTTTTCGTCGTACAGGTTATGGTCTAGAATGTAGCGAATCATCCCAAGAGCAAGCGCACCGTCTGTACTTGCGTTTACTTGAATATACTCATCTGCCTTAGAAGCAGTTTGGGTGATAAGCGGGTCAATCACGACTAGCTTTGTACCTTTTTCTTTCGCTTCGGTGATGAAGTGCATGGAGTGTGCGGATGTCCAAGCAGGGTTTGCGCCCCAAAGAATGATATAGTCTGCATCTAAGAATTGCTCTGGGTCATTATTCCAAGCTGTTCCCATATCAAAGGCTTGTGCATCTGAACCAGCAGGGTCACAGGGTGTTCCTTGTGCTCTTGTTGTGTAACCAATACTTGAGAGCATTCCTTCTGATGCATAGTTAAGGATATTAAAATTGCCAGAGTACTTATTTAAACAAATCGGCAAAGTGCTTCCATATTCTTTTTTGATATCTAGTATTTTCTTAGCAATTATGTCATAGGCTTCATCCCAGCTAATTCTTTCCCAGTTTCCGGTACCGCGACCTTTTTGGCGCATCGGATATTTAATGCGATCTGGCGAATAAATCACTCGGGGATATGTATTCCCTTTGACACAAAGCCGCCCTTTTGTATAGGTGTTGTTTTTATTTCCTGTTATAAAAGTTATGGCGCCGTCCTTTACGGTTGTTTCAATGGAACAAGTATCATAGCAGTTCCTTGGGCAGGCATTGTAAAAGGTTTCACCCTTTCCTGCTGCTGCTTCTGCTGATGCCTTAGGTATTAGGCCGTTAGAAATTTGTTTTCCCGCAGCACCAATTCCTAGTAGTGACCCTAATGCCGCAGAACCTTTAATAAAATTCCGACGTGAAAAAGTTTCTTTTAACATATTACTCCCCACCTTCAATCATCATTTTTTCAAGTTGTAAAAATCCCCTTAAGAGATGTGCAAATGCTTGAGTTATCGTATTCGTGCTATTCATTAAGATGTCTTCGCCATGTTTGATGCCCCATTGGAGTAGATGCTTTTCCAAAAACAGACTACTAACCTCTTCATTCTCTGAATTAAGTAAGTGAAGCATAAATTCCAATTCATATTGGATATGATCATCAGGAATTTGACCCACTAAAGCAAGCTGTAGGCCAGCATGTGAATAGAAGTTTCGCACCCTTAACGTTTCCTGCTGCATAACCGATTTTTCAACATTTCGGTAGCTAGACTCATAAGGTGATGCTAGCAACCTCCCAGGTCCAACAAACAAACGATTATAATGATACATAAACTCTTCTACATCTGTTTCATCCGTTTTTTCTAGTAAAGAAATAGCTTTTTTTGCACTTATATTTTGGGCAAGTCCCTCTTGCTCCTTAAGTAATTTGACGATTGCCTGCCACTCAAAAGTGGAGCGATTTAACAGATCTCCGCGATAGTAATGCCATAGAAGCTGGTAACAAAATACTCTTTCATCTTGATGAATTAACTCGAATCTACTCATCTTATTTACCCTCTTTTTGAGAGAGAATGTCCTGCTTTATTTGTTCATATTCTTTTTGTTCTGTTTCCGTTAACTTCATTTTTTCTTCAACGTTTGGATGTGGATCTCCTGTATATTCTTCATTTGGTTCGAATTTTATTTGGCCTTTCATTTCTACTTCAGCTTGATCCTGACAGCCAGCTAGTAATCCGCCGATCATGATTAGGAAAAGTAAAGTTCTTTTCATTTAATTACCTCCATTCAGGATGATGAATTTAGAATAGCATGAAAAAAAAGGATAAAACGTAGAATGATGAACAGATTTTCGGAGGTGGTGGTGGAAAATCGGTGTAAACATGGGGTTTGTCACATCTTGTTCACCGTTTCACAATAGATTTGTCACTTTTCCTTTCACAATTTAGTCATTTTTCTTCTGGCTGTTACAACAAAAAAGTACCGACAAGCTTCTTAATAGATTCTTGTCCGTACTTTTTATTTAACACTTTTTAATATTCACTTTTAGTTCATTTAGAGCGTTCCCTTTTCCACCAGTTACTGCTTGCCCCATATCAGCAGGCGTGAAACGGATCAACTTATTTATCAGTGGATGGTTAGGATAGAT
>JAQSXG010000278.1 GCA_029256785.1 Neobacillus sp. | reverse complement strand
CCTTCACAGATGGTTCGTGGGTTTGTTTAAGACCATCAGGTACAGAACCAAAGGTTAAATTTTATTTTGGTGTCAATAGTGACAGTCTTGAAGCAAGTAAACAAAAATTACAGGAAATTGAAAAAGACTTCATGGATCTTGTTAACGATAAAATTAACAAGCTAAAGGAAGCGTAAAGGAATTTCCCCATCAAGGTAAGTCATCATGAAAGGATGATAAATATGCTAAAAGGACAAATTGCGATAATTACAGGTGCATCTAGAGGAATAGGGAAAGAGATAGCAGTAAAACTTGCGGAACAAGGAATGAAGATATCAATTGTTGGGAGTTCAGCACAAATCTCTGAAACAGCAGAAGACCTTAAGAAGATAGGTTTTCAACATGTTCTTCCAATACAAGCGGATGTATCAAAAGAGGAAGACATGCAACAAGTTGTCAAGAAGACCATTGAAGAATTCGGGCAGGTAGATCTTCTCGTTAATAATGCTGGAGTTGGTTTTTTTAAACTGACAGAAGAAGTAACGGTAGAGGAATGGAAAAAGGTATTTGAGGTAAACGTTCAAGGGGTGTTCCTAGCGACAAAAGCAGTACTTCCACATATGAAGGAACGTAAGTCTGGAACGATTATTACGATTTCCTCAGACGTGGGAAAATACACGATACCAAATGGTGCCGCATATACTTCTACGAAATATGCTGTACAAGGCTTCTCAGGTTCTGTTGCCCAAGAAGTGCGTGAGTACGGTATACGAGTAGGAACGATTAATCCGGGAATGGTGGATACATTCTTTGCGGACTCCACTCAAGGATTACCTGAGAAACATGATTGGTTAAAGGTAAGTGACATAGCTAATGCGGTCGTGTATATGGCTTCTGCACCTAAGTATATGCTTATTGATGAGATCGTCCTTCATCCACTCGTACAACAATATCCGATTGCTTAATAAAACACTCGAAGGGAGTCCTTCGAGTGTTTTTCATTTGGTGGAATTCCTTGGTCCGGTTGGTAAAACATTTCTCAACAAATAAATGTATCCACTTGTAATTTTAAGGAAGACTATACATCGTTAACTCATTATCAGGATCAATTGTTTCATTTGCATGGTCGATGTACCGTAGCAGAGAATATAGACTTTTTTCAATGACGGAGTAATCATGTTCAAAATGGTAGGCATGCAGGAATTGCTCTATCCTTTTTGATAAAAATTGATCCTTCGTCCGTACCATTAAAATTAATAAATTGTCCCACTCGGATCGATGTGTATAATATAACGCTCGATCATAATCCATTTTATTCATTTAATTATCTCTCCTCCTTATTAGGAGTTGAAGTTATTTTATGACTTTTTGCAGATATCTTTCGCAGAAAATGTTGGACACTCCTATATGACGCGGTTTTCAACTTTTACCTGTATAAATTATTGTGTAATCAGTTTATGTAAGGAGGCAAATATGGTCCGGATATTAGCTGTCTTTCTAATGCTTTCTAGCATGTTTCCAATTGATACACATGCGAGTGTAAATGAAAAAAGCGAACCGTATTCCTATGAGATGCTAGACCATGATCTAAATGGAATTCAGGCAATTTATAAGGATGTGGTCGAGGTAAAGAAGATAGGAAAGAGTCATTTTGGGCGGAGTATTGTAGCTGTAAAACTCGGTAAAGGTAAACACAATATTGTCCTAATTGGTGCACATCATGGCCGTGAGTGGGTTACCACTATGCTTTTAATGCAGATGCTTGAGTCGTATGCACAATCGTATCAAAACAAGGAGAAGTTCGGTTCTCTTACAACAGATATTCTAAATGACGTTTCCATTTGGTTTGTCCCAATGCTAAATCCAGATGGCGTGATGATCCAACAAAACGGAGTCGATTTATATCCTCAAAAATATCAAGGGCGTCTATTGGCTATGAATCAGGGTTTAAACAATTTTGAACGATGGAAAGCCAATGGTATAGGTATAGACCTAAACAGGCAGTACCCAGCCGGCTGGGGGGCTCTAAAAGGACCCAATGGCCCCCATTATCAATTTTATAAGGGAAGAAGACCTCTAGAAGCAAAAGAGGTCTTAGATCTAACGGAATTTATTGATCAAATAAAACCAACTATTGCTGTTGCCTATCATTCCTCAGGAAGAGAAATTTTTTGGAATTATTTTAATGGAGAGAACGTAAAACGAGATGAAACTATCGCTAGAAAAATATCTCATTTAACAGGATATAAACTAGGTGACCCACCTAATCATGCAGTAGGGGGTGGATTTACTGATTGGTTTATTACAAAGTACCAACTCCCTGCAATGACAATAGAAATAAGCTACCATGTTGGTGAGACCTCTCCACCTTTATCAGTATTTAAGACAGAATGGGAACGAAATAAATATGTTGGACTAACAATTGCAGCCGAAGCAAAAAGCTTATTTCACTAAACATATCTAATAGAAGTTAGGGGAAACTAAATTCATCAATTAAAGGGGTGGAATGCAAATGAAAAAACAACTATTTACTGTACTTCTATTGGGAGCAATTTTATTCAGTTTTAGCACCTCAACACAGGCACAACAGCCAGATTATGAAAAGTACGGCAAAATTGCGATTGCTGTAGTTAAAGCAGACTACCCAGGTGAAGAGGTTCGCGACTATAAGTATTTGGGCCGGAAAAAGATAAATGATACAACGGTTGAGGACTCCTTCCGCTTTCAGGTTCAAGAAGATACTAAAAAAGTCGATGTTATAGTGAGAGTAAACCATGATTTGTCTAATAATAAAACGCTAACGATTACTGTTGTACCACAAAAACAATAAGCCAATCCGGCTTGTTGTTTTTTAAAGGCTGGCGAGTTCCCATTTGCCCGAACAAAGGAAAAAGTTGGCTCTACGGTCAAATGGCGAGTTCCCATTTGCCCGAACAAAGGAAAAGTGAGTTCTACGGTCAAATGGCGAGGTCCCATTTGCCCGAACAAAGGAAAAAGTGAATTCTACAGTCAAATGGCGAGGTCCCATTTGCCCGAACAAAGGAAAAAGTGAGTTCTACGGTCAAATGGCGAGGTCCTATTTACCCGAACAAAGGAAAAAGTGAGTTCTACGGTCAAATGGCGAGTTCCCAGAGTAAACCATGACATGCCTAACGCTAAAATCCTTACAATTACAGTGGATTCGCAAAAACAATAAGCCAATATCGGCTTGTTGTTTTTTTCATCATTCCCGACTTACCTTCATACATTGAGGTAAGAGGATAAGGGGGGAATGCTTAATGAATGGAGAAGATCATAAAGCTCTCGAATATGCCATTAGTGAAATTACCGAGATAGCAAGTGGATTTGGTTTAGACTTTTATCCGATGCGCTATGAAATATGTCCGGCAGAAATTATCTATACCTTTGGAGCGTATGGGATGCCAACCCGATTTTCACATTGGAGCTTTGGTAAGCAATTTCATAAAATGAAACTTCACTATGACCTTGGACTAAGTAAGATCTATGAACTTGTCATCAACTCTAACCCGTGCTACGCCTTTTTATTAGATTCTAACACTTTAATACAAAATAAGCTGATTGTGGCCCACGTCCTAGCACATTGTGACTTCTTTAAGAACAATATCCGTTTCCAGAATACAAAGCGTGATATGGTGGAAAGTATGGCAGCAACTGCAGAGAGAATCCATCAATATGAGATACAATATGGGAAAAAGGAAGTTGAAACTTTCCTTGACGCGGTTTTGGCCATTGACGAGCATATTGATCCTTCACTTATGAGACCAAAGCTTGCCTGGTCCATCGGAGATGACGAAGATGATAGTGAACAGAAAATAGTTACACCTTATGATGATTTGTGGAAGCTAGATGATAAAGGGAAAAGGGAACCGAATCAAACAAAGAAGAAGAGATTTCCTCCAAAACCTGAAAAGGACTTACTATTATTTATCGAAACCTATAGCAGGGAACTATCTGATTGGCAACGTGATATTTTAACGATGATGCGTGAAGAGATGCTGTATTTCTGGCCACAATTGGAAACAAAAATCATGAACGAAGGCTGGGCGTCGTACTGGCATCAACGGATATTAAGAGAAATGGATTTAACCAGCGGTGATGCGATTGAATTTGCTAAATTAAATGCAGGAGTTGTTCAGCCGTCAAAAACAGGCATTAACCCGTATTACCTTGGGATTAAAATATTTGAAGATATTGAAGAACGCTATAATAATCCAACAGATGATATGATACGAAGAGGAGTGAAGCCAGGTTCTGGTCGCGAAAAGATGTTTGAGGTACGTGAAGTGGAATCGGATATTTCGTTCCTACGGAATTATTTAAATAAAGATCTTGTTATGAGAGAAGACATGTATCTTTTCCAAAAGCAAGGACGTGATTACAAAATTGTTGACAAACAATGGGAACAGGTACGTGATCAGTTAGTGAATATGCGGGTAAATGGAGGCTTTCCATATATAACAGTCAATGATGGAGATTATCTGAAAAATGGCGAACTCTACTTAATGCACTGGTACGAGGGCGTGGAGTTAGACGTTAAATACCTTGAAAAAGTTCTGCCATATGTTCACCAGTTGTGGGGAAGACCTACCCATATCGAAACGCAAATCGAAGAAAGAAGAATGCTGTTTACCTACGATGGTAAAAGCGTTCATAGGAAATATTTATAAAAATGAAGGCAGCTATTTAACTAGCTGCCTTTATTTGTTTAATAGGGTGTGTAGTCAACATTTGGTGTATAGGTGTTATTGGCATTCCATAATAAAAATTCATCTATCCCTTGTGAATGCAATGCACGAATCTGATCCTCGATTTCCGTTTTTCCGTAGACTTTATAGTTTCCCTTTCCTAGCCAAGAGGCTGTGAAATCCTGTAGCCAAGGCCGAGATATAGGCGGATTCGTTAACTTCTTTATTCGACTGTTTTCAACCTTGGCATACTCTTTAACGAGTTGATATGGATCTAAGTCCGGTTTAGGAATACCAAAGATGGCAGTCCAATGACTTGGATAAATCATTGCGGATATTACATCAACGGACTCTGCGATATGGGAGAAGTTTTGTCCAATCCCAGGTGCTTCTGGGATGACAGTCGTATTTCCAAAGACATCAACAGAGGTTTTAACATGATAGGGCTTAAGTTTTTGTACAGCATATTGAACGAATTCACTTACAGCAAGGATTCTTGCTCTATCTTGAGAAGTACCGCTAGCTTGAAAGTTACCTTTTTCATAACTTAGTTCACCTTCGAAGGATTCAAATTTCTCTGGAAATCGTACATAATCAAATTGTATTTCATCAAAACCAATATTGATAGCTTCAATCGCCATATCAATATTGTATTTCCAAACTTCCTCTAGAAAGGGATTTGTAAAAGAATCGCCGCGAGCATTTTTCCAAACGCCTTTGTTCGTCCTAAATGATAAATTAGGGTGACTATTTGCTAAAACATTATCCTTGAAAACGACGATTCTCGCGATTGTATATATATTGTTTGCCTTTAATGTTTCCATTAGTATATTTGGATTTTTTATATAGGGACGACTTACTGAATAAAAGGGTGAAGCTTTTGAAGGGATGAATGTAAGATTGCCATGATCATCTTTAATATCGATCACCATCGCGTTTAGTTCTGTTTCCTTCACTAGGGAAAGTAGGCTATCAAACTTTGGTCCTTGGGTGTTTGTAGCCTTAACATAAATTCCTCTGATCGGGCCCTCCGTGCGTGCAACAGCATAAATTGGATCAGTAATAAATGAAAAAACCAATAAGAAACAAATAAATAAGGCTACCTTTTTCATAAATTCACTCCTTATCTCTAGTACCTAATAGCTTCTACATTTTAGAGAATATCATACTGTGCACATAAAAAAATAAGACCAGAATGGTCTTATTTTTAAATTATTAATTGTAATCCAACTAAGACTAGCCCTATGAGGAATCCGCAGACGGCTCCGTTTACACGAATCCATTGGAGGTCTTTTCCTACATTCGTTTCGACCATTTCGATTAATGTTTTATTGTCTAACTTCTCAAGGTTTTCCTCGACGAGCTTTCCAACCTTTGAATGGTTTTTCTCGACAAAGATGGAAATTTGCTTCTTAATCCATGTTTCCATTGCTTCGACTTTTTCTTCATCTTCTCTCAAGGTAGTAAGCGCATATCGAATTTGCGGTAAAAGGTATCCTTCATAGAATTGCGGGTCTTCAATATAGTCAACTGCTTTTTGTTTTAACTCCTCAAGAAAATGAATAATCTTTTCTTCAGGCTCCCATTCCAAACTAATTTGGTCCTTCAAGTTATTCAGTTCCTGTAACAAGCCTTCATCACTTTTAATACTTTGCAGTTTCGTGTTTATGTGAAAAAGCAG
>JAQSXG010000277.1 GCA_029256785.1 Neobacillus sp. | reverse complement strand
CCAAATGTCTGTACACTGTCGATTCATGAAACAGGAAGATACTTATTCCCTGGAACCGGAAATGTGACTGAGAGGGGCCAAGGTAAAGGGTATGGTTATTCATTTAACATTCCAGTTGATGCATTTACAGAGGATGAATCGTGGTTGCATGCCTATACGAACTCGTTGAAGGAAGTAGCGGAATTTTTTAAGCCTGATATTATTTTGACTCAAAATGGCGCGGATTCTCACTATTTTGATCCACTTACACATTTATCAGCTACAATGAAGATTTATCGAGAAATACCTAAGCTTGCTCACGAAATTGCCCATCAATATTGCGGGGGTAAATGGATTGCTGTTGGCGGTGGAGGATATGACATATGGAGAGTAGTCCCTAGAGCATGGTCACTTATTTGGCTTGAAATGACTGAAAACTCGAATTGTTATGGGAGTTTGCCAAAGGAATGGGTAGAGTATTGGCAGAAGGAAGCACCTGTTACTTTGCCTGATGAATGGGATGATCCAGAGGATTTATATACACCTATACCAAGAAAAGCAGAGATAACTGAAAAGAATTTACTAACACTAGAAAAAGCACTTTACCCCATCAGAAGTCATAAAAAAAGTGAATCCCTATAAAATACTTATAAGTTATAGTAAAAAAAGAGGAGCTTATTTTTCCAAGCTCCTCTTCCTTATTTACTCAGTAACAGTGGTAGTTTCTGGTGCAGTCGCATTTCCAATATCAATTCGATTAGATGGTGCCGATTCGTTTCCTGCAATATCGACAGCAGTTACATAATAACTACCATCAGTAGCAGTATATGTTAGTTGGGAACCATTTACGATACTTGCTACCCTTGAAGAACCCTTATATACTCTGTATCCAATTACATCATTGTCATTAGAAGGGCTCCAATTTAATGTAGCTCCAGAAGCAATTAGCATTACACTATCAGGGCGTTTACCGTTTTCGGTCATCTTAGCATCGGGAACGAGAATACTTGCCCACCGTGCTCTTTTTGGAATCAATTGACTTGCATTATTAAAGTTTTTTCCAACCATCCGTTCAATAAAGTCTGGATTAAGGATAAGTCCTTGTTTGGAAAATTCAGCAGGTGTAGAATCTAAAGCCAAATATTTTTTGTCGCCTATTTGAACATAGTTACCTGCAATTAAGCTGTCATCCACCTTAGTTGGTACATCAGCAACATTAAAATAATCACTCTCGACTAAACCAGCTTTCGAGCATGCTGCTGAAGGCAATAGGCCAGAAACAGCACAGTAGGAACGTTTAACAATTCCTGAAGGCATTTTGAACTCTTCTTCTGGATCGACTAAGTCCGGATTAATGTCATAGGCGGCATTAAGTAACAATGCCGTTAAGTTGTTTGTTCTACGTGAATAAGAGTTTCGATCTAATGATTTCTGTGTATCGTAGCCCATCCATATTCCGAATGTGACAGAAGGATTGGTGGCTACAACCCATGAATCATAAAAGTCATTCCCTGTCCCTGTTTTTGCTGCCCAATCCGACTTGAATTTTAATTGACTATTTACACCCGCAGCAGTCCCCTTAGTCATGACATCCCGCATCATGTCGAGTGTTAAAAAGGCCGTTTGCGGTTTAAATACATCAACAGGTTCTACTTTATGCTGATAGACAATCTCACCACTTTTATCAACAATCTTATCTATTAAGTAAGCATCAATAAATTTGCCCTCATTAGCAAAGGTTGTGTAAGCATTCGTGTTTTCTTCAACTGTTACGCCATTATCCATAGAACCGATAGAAGTGGCAGGCTGAACGAAATCACCTTCTGTAAGGGAGGTAAAGCCCATTTTCTCAAGATATTCTGCCGGTCGATGACTTAATATATCCTTGTATAACTTAACAGCCGGTACGTTATATGACCATGTTAGGGCATATCTCATCGAAACCAAACCATTGTAGGTTAAGCTGTAGTTAAGCGGCCATGGTCTATTTAATCCTGGGGCAAGTCTCAAGGCTACATCCGGAAAGACTGTTCCTGGAGAAGCAACCCCTAAGTCGATAGCAGGAGCATAAACAAGAAGCGGCTTCATGGTTGATCCATTTTGACGGATTGCATTCGTTGCATGATTTTGCTGTTGTCTTTTATGGTCCCTTCCGCCTACAAAACTGATAATTTTTCCTGTCTTGTTTTCAATTAACATGGCTCCAACTTCCACAGGTTCCATAATCGTAATCGTTTCCCCTGTTTCTTCGTCAAGTTTTTCCTCAGGTTTATCAGGACCATAAGCAGCATAATTATCTTTGACTACCTGCATGGCATCATAAATATCTTTATTAATTGTTGTATGGATTTCGTACCCATTTTGACGTAAATTTTGACTAGCTAATGTTTTGTACGTATAAAAAAGGTTATCATCTTCTTTTAAATCCTTTTCACTATAACCATCTTTTTTAGCTAATACTTTAATCAATACATCAATTGCCCTCTGTTCAATCTCAACAGTTAGATAGGGATATTTTTCTGTTGGATTGTCCTTAGGACCGATAAAGTCCTTTGTAATGTCATAGGATGAAGCCTCGGCATATTGTTTTTGATCAATATAACCGCCATCATACATTCTTTTAAGAACAGTTTTCATACGAGTAAGTCCGGGTTCAAGATTATTCTTTACTGCACCTTCTCGAGTGAAAGGTGTGTATCCAAAGGGACTTTGCGGCAAGCCTGCGATAAAAGCAGCCTGTGGTAAGCTCAATTCTTTTGCGTTTACCCCAAATATACCAGTTGCCGCAGCTTGAACACCGCCGATATTTCTTCCTGAAGAATTTCTTCCAAAGGTTGAAACATTTAAATATGCTTCAAGTATTTCCTTTTTAGAGAAAAATTTCTCTAATCGAAGGGCAAGTAATATTTCATTTGCCTTTCTAGAAAAAGAAACTTCATTTGTTAAAATTTGATTCTTAATTAATTGCTGTGTTAATGTACTACCACCTGTTTGAACGGCTGAATTCGTTACCTCTTGAAACAGGGCCCGGAAGACAGCTTTCGGTACGACACCTTTATGTTTATAGAAGTATTCATCCTCCGTTGCAATGACAGCCTTCACCAAATGATCTGACACTTGATCGAGCTTAATTTCCTCGCGTTCAAGGTCTGTACGAAGTTTGCCAAGATAAACATTCTCAGAAAAGTATAAGTCCGATGTTTCTGTATAATTATAAATATCTTTTTTCATACTGTCGTATGAACGGACTGGCTCGTCCTTAACTAGTGAGGCAAAATAGCCTGCGCCCACTCCCGTTGCAAAAGCTCCCCCAAGAATGACGACTGTCATAAGCAAGAGAAAAAGATTCCAAAATACTTGATAGGTTATTCGAGCACCTTTTACTGTTCCTTTATGGGTAAAAAAATTAGTAGCGGATTTAAGTTTTTCCATCCACGCCTGCAGTTTATCATTCATAGAATCACCTCTTCTAAAATCACATATATTATAGCATATAGTACGTAGGTAGTATGACAAACTTCTACATTTTCTGATTTTTTCCAGTTCTGATTTGACAGTGGGGTTTAATTATGTTAAAAAAACTATAAGTTAAAAATAAATAATAAGTGCTTTGAAGGGAATCAACTGTAATTCTTCTATCCCTGTTTTAGAGAGTCAGCGGTCGGTGAGAGCTGATATATATAGAAGAATGAATTACATCCTGGAGCTTTCTTACGTGACATAAAAGTCACCAAAAGAACGGTCAAAAACCGTTATTTTTCGAGTGGGAGGAAATTATTCCTCAAGCTGGGTGGTACCGCGCATACATGCGTCCCTGCAATTATTGCAGGGGCGCTTTTTTATTTTTGGCTGTGTTAAAGGTAATTGTTGATTTTAGAACCTGTTGATTGGAGTGAAAGGCGCTCGACTCCTGCAGGATGAAGGAGCTGAGTGAGACCCCACAGGTCGGAACGACCGAGGAGGCTCACGGGCGACCCCGCGGAAAGCGTAGCGCCTCGTGACAGGCAAAGACCGCCTGTCCCTGCGATGATTAATCAAAGAAGCTTTCCTTAGTGTAGCGCAAATCAATAGCCAAGTTTAACACAGCCGTATTTTACTAATTAATGGAGGTTATGAAATGGAATTGTTACAGGACTTAGCTTGGAGAGGTATTATCTACCAGCAAACAGATGAAGAAGGAATGAAAGATCTATTAAATAAACAAAGCATCTCACTATACTGTGGTGTGGACCCAACAGCAGACAGCATGCATATCGGTCACTTACTCCCGTTTTTAACCCTTCGTCGCTTCCAAGAACATGGTCATCAGCCGATTGTATTAGTAGGAGGAGCTACTGGATTAATTGGTGACCCAAGCGGTAAAAGCGAGGAGCGAAAGCTATTAACGTTGGAGACAGTGCAGGACAATGTAGCAGGAATAAAAAAACAATTAGAAAACATATTCTCGTTTTCTGGTGATAATGGGGCAGTTATGGTAAATAACTATGACTGGGCAGGCTCGATGGACATTGTTTCATTTTTGCGTGACATCGGTAAACATATTGGTGTGAACTACATGCTTGCTAAAGATACCATTGCTTCTCGTTTAGAGTCAGGAATCTCTTTTACAGAATTCACTTATACCATTTTACAAGCGATGGATTTTAATCATCTATACCAACACCACAATTGTAAATTGCAAATCGGTGGTAGCGATCAGTGGGGGAATATTACTTCTGGTTTAGAATTGATTCGTAAAATGCAGCCTGAAGGTTCGAAAGCATTTGGTTTAACCATTCCGCTTGTCACTAAAGCAGACGGTACTAAGTTTGGTAAATCTGAGAGCGGTGCGGTGTGGTTAGATCCTGAAAAGACAACACCTTATGAGTTTTACCAATTCTGGATTAACACGGCAGATGCAGATGTAGTTAAATACTTAAAGTACTTTACATTCCTTTCACATGAGGAAATTGAAAAACTAGAGAAGGCAGTAGAAGGGGAGCCGCATCTTCGTCAAGCTCAAAAGGTATTAGCAGAGGAAATGACCCGTCTTATTCATGGCGAGGATTCATTACAACAGGCAATTAAAATTTCTCATGCACTATTTAGTGGGGATGTTAGAAGTCTATCTGCTGCTGAAATTAAACAAGGTTTTAAAGACGTTCCTTCCTTTGATGCAGGAAATGAAAGTGAGAGTAATCTTGTTGATTTGCTTGTTACGGCTAAGATTTCTTCATCCAAACGCCAAGCTCGTGAAGACATTACGAATGGAGCTATCTTAGTGAACGGGGAACGCGTAACAGATACTTCCTATACTTTACAAGATTCAGACCGGATAGACGGGCAATTCACGATTATTAGAAGAGGGAAAAAGAAATATACACTAATTAAGTACTAATTCTATAGTAAAAACCGGCCATATGTATGACTCCATTGGCCGGTTCTTTTTTTTGGAATTTCTAGTTTTGTAACGTGAATGAAGGAATTTCGTCATATACTATAAGAAGCAATTTTGGAGGTGGGATAGTGAAGTTTTTAGTCCATGCCTTATTTATCATTCTCTTTTTACTAGTTACGTTCTTTGGACTTGGTCCAGTTATCTATGCAGATGGGGTCATACAAGAACGAATTTGGACCGCTGCAATCGTTGTAGCAATTTACGCATTACTAGCGTTCGTATATTCACAAGTGATTAAGTGGATGAAAAAGAAATAAAAACCCCGTGCCAATATTGGCACGAGGTTTTTATTTCTTCAAAATTAACGTGAGTAGAACTCGACGATTAGAGTTTCGTTAATTTCAGCTGGTAATTCAGAACGCTCTGGTAAGCGAGTGAAAGTACCTTCAAGCTTGTCTGCATCAAATGTTAAGAAGTCAGGAACAAAGTTATTTAATTCTAGAGCTTCTTTAACAGCAACAAGATTACGTGATTTTTCACGTAGGCTGATAGTTTGGCCAGCAGATAAACGGTATGAAGGAATATCAACGCGTTTTCCGTCAACTAAAATATGACCATGGTTAACTAATTGACGTGCTCCACGACGAGTACGTGCTAAACCTAAACGGTAAACAACGTTGTCAAGACGAGCTTCAAGTAAGATCATGAAGTTTTCGCCATGTACTCCACCTAATTTGCCTGCTTTATCAAAAAGATTACGGAATTGACGCTCAGTTACTCCGTACATATTACGAAGCTTCTGCTTTTCTTGTAATTGCAATCCGTATTCAGAAAGCTTTTTGCGTTGGTTTGGACCATGTTGTCCAGGAGCGTAAGGACGCTTTTCTAATTCTTTTCCAGTTCCGCTTAGGGAAACGCCAAGACGACGGGATAATTTCCAGCTTGGACCAGTATAACGAGCCATGAATGACTCCTCCTTGTGTGTTTTTATTTGGGTAAAATAAAAACAGTT
>JAQSXG010000276.1 GCA_029256785.1 Neobacillus sp. | reverse complement strand
GATAGCCTCCATTCTGCTTCATATCAAGACTTAATAGCAGATAATTAACCTCTTTTAACCACTTAAAATAGTTTTCTTCATTTTTGTAGCTATCCCAAAGGGAAACAGTCAGTTGTTCAAAATTCTTCTGATTTATTGCAAAGAGTTCAATTAATGCTTGTGAAAAAAAGTTGGGTGCAAAGTTTTTAGTCACACCTTTTTCAACATATCTATTTACGGTTTCAAACCAATCTAACGAACTGGTACGTTTGGCCTCATTTATTGCCAACTCAACAGCATTATCCCAATCATGATGAGTCTCAAAAAATTCGCGGGCCAGCTGTGTTACATTGGAATAATCAGGGTATAATTGAATTACCTTTTTAATAATCTGGATAGCTGCATCAATCTTGCCACGGTCGATATACAATTGAAATAATCTTAGTGAAACCTCTGCGTTTAAGGTTGGGTTATTTGTTTCAATTGCCAGGTAAAGGTCCTCCGCATTAGACAACAGCCCTGTTTCAAAGTAGGCGTCTGCAATATTCTTCCTCGCCCACGGCTCTAGTTTTCCAGTAATCTGTTCCCATTTGAAGATTGCTGACTCATAATCCTTATAGTGAAAATATAACTCGCCCTGTGCATATCGAATGGCTGTTAAATCTGGCAGATCTTTTTGCATTTCCTCTTGATATGTATCCCCAAGAATACGAATAGGTGCATCTTTTTCCATTTCATTTATAAAAATTTGATAATATTCCTTTTGAATTAATTGATTCTCTACTGTCATTTCTGTCCCTCCAATTACCACCACTTCTATCTCATTCATATGGAAAAGAGGCAGATTTATTCGTCATATTATACGAACTATCGGACCATTTTTTTGTCCCAATCATTACAATTCTAACAAACTGATTTTAACATAGGATGACAGGATTGTTTCATTTAAGAGTCATTAAAGCTCATATCTTCTCGATTTTGATAGTTGATGTTAACAACTAGAAAAGGAAGACTAGATATATAGTCTCCCTTCCACTTATAAGATTTTACTTAGGAATGCCTTTGTTCGCTCTTCCTGTGGGTGATCAAATAACTCATTAGGGCTATTTTCTTCGACAATTAAGCCGCCATCCATAAATAGAACACGGTCGCCCACTTCCTTAGCAAATCCCATTTCATGTGTGACGACAACCATCGTCATCCCTTCTTTTGCAAGCTGCTTCATAACTTCGAGAACTTCCCCAACCATTTCTGGATCAAGGGCTGATGTTGGTTCGTCGAACAACATAATCTTCGGTTCCATGGCTAACGCCCTAGCAATGGCCACACGCTGTTTTTGCCCCCCAGACAAAGAGTCAGGGTACGCTTCTGCTTTATCCTCTAAACCTACCTTTCTTAAAAGCTCCAATCCATTTTTTCGTGCCTGCTCACTAGAAACATTTCTGACCTTCATTGGAGCAAGCATTATATTCTCTATCACTTTTTTATGTGGAAAGAGATTAAATTGTTGAAAAACCATTCCTACCTCAGTTCGTACTTTATTAATATTTGTTTGTTTGTCGGTAATATCCGTTCCTTCAATTAACACATGACCGCCTGTGATGGTTTCTAATAAATTTATACAGCGGAGGAAGGTTGATTTTCCGGACCCTGATGGACCTATTACTACGACAACTTCTTGTGCTTTAATCGACACATTAATATCCTTAAGGACCTCATTTTTACCAAACGACTTTTTAAGATTTTTTACTTCAATCATTCTGTAGCCAGCCTCCGTTCAAGACGCGATAACAAAAAGCTTAATGAAAGGGTTAATACAAGATAAATAAGGGCTGCTGTTACATATGGTTCCCACACACGGAAATATTGCCCCTGCATTGCCCGTCCCCAATACATTAGTTCTGGAGCAGCGATTAATGCGGCCAATGATGACTCTTTTATTAGCACAATAAATTCATTTCCAAGCGGTGGAATCATTCTTTTGACTGCTTGTGGTAATATAATATACCGCATGGCTTGTCCATGAGTCATCCCTAAAGAACGGGCAGCTTCCATTTGCCCCTTATCAATGGATTGAATTCCGGCACGAAAGATTTCAGCTATATAGGCTGCAGCATTTAGTGATAGGGTAAGAATCGCCGCTATAATTGCATGCGTTTTCCCAAGAAACATCGGGACAACAGCAAAATGAATTAACATGATTTGCACAAGTAAGGGTGTACCGCGGAAAAAAGTAATATAAATGCTAAACGGCAGTGCAAGGAATTTATTTTTCATTATCTTCCCTAATCCAATTATTAAGCCAAGAACTGTTCCTATTAAAATACCTGCCAATGAAAGCCCAATTGTAAGCAGTGTCCCTTCTAGAAAAAAGGGTGCGTATTCCTTTAATATATCCCAACGAATATCCATATTGACCCTCCTATTTTGACATTAATCCCCTTATGTATGTTTTAATATTTGGTCTAAAAATCAAAAATTGCGTAACTGCTAGAATAAAGAGTTACGCAATTTTTTTTCTTATTGTTGGTCTTTTAAAACTTTAATATTTGGTTCAACATTAAACCATTCCTCATAAATTTTTGCATACGTCCCATTTTCAAAAATCGCATTTACTGCCTTATCAAATTCTGCCTTTAACTTACTTCCCTTTGGAAACATGAGCCCGTAAAATTCTTGTTCAAATGCATCAACATCCTCAATAACAATGAAGTTATCCTTTGGATTATTTTTTACATATTCTTCAATAACCGTGTTATCTGCAATAACTGCATCCGCTCCGCCGCTCTTTAGCTCAAGGATAGCTAAGTTATTATTCTCAAACTTTTTAATTTGACTGCTATTTTTACCAAGAAGTCCTTCAGCAGCTTCCTGTCCAGTTGTTGCACTTTGTACTGCAACCGTTTTATCCTTTAAATCTTCTGCACTTTTAATATCGCTATCTTTGGGTATCAGTATTTTATTTGTAGATAAAAAGTATGGAACGGAAAAATCATAGGTTTCTTTACGTTCATCAGTAATGGTGATTGAAGAAATACCGATATCAGCAATCTCTTTCTCTAATTCAATAAACAAAGGATCCCAACCAGTATTAGCAAGGTCAAATTCATATCCCGCTTCCTTAGCAACAGCAGTAATGAAATCCACACTGAAACCTGTCACTTCTCCTTTATCAAGGTATTCAAATGGTGCATAGGCTGCGTCCGTAACGATACGTAACTTTTTCTTTCCGTCATCTGTTCCATTTTTATCAGAATTACTTTTTTCGCTTGTTCCGCATGCTGATAGAATTAACATGAAAGCTAAGAGCATAATCGTTGTTAATTTAAGCTTTTTCATTTTCCGCCCCCCTAATATTTTCTAATTAGAAAAAAGATTTTAAATTTTTAGAATATAGATGATTATAACTTTTTTCTCTTTCTAATTCAACATTTTAGTAGAAAAAGATTAATCTATTACTATTCTAATACGATAGATAAATACTATAGCAATAGTATTTAGTGATTATCCTGCTTTAATAATAGATACGAATCCATTGGGTAAAAAATACTACCTATTCTTAAAAATTTTATTCCGAATGATAAATGGTAATTCGGGGATTATATGGTTAGGATTTCCTATTTTCCTTGGAATCCCTTTGATGTTAAAAATCCTCGGAGGTGTAATATGCGTTATACAAAGCTATGGGTCAGCTTCGCCATTGTCTTTATCGTATCTTTTGCGATTCTTGGATACTATGGTGGCAGAATTTATCAAACGATGCCCCCCATACCTGAGCGTGTCGTATCAACCGATGGTACCGTTCTTTACACAAAAAGCGATATCCAGGACGGGCAAAATGTTTGGCAATCCATCGGAGGTCAGGAGCTCGGCAGTATTTGGGGACACGGTGCTTACGTGGCTCCCGATTGGAATGCAGACTGGCTTCACCGCCAGTCACTGTGGATGCTAAATAGTTGGGCCCAAACGGACTATGGAAAGAAGTATTCAGAAATTGATGATGAAACAAAAGCGGCACTTCGAGAAAGGCTAAAAAGAGAAATTAGGACAAACACGTATAATAAAAAAAACGGTGAAATTACCCTCTCTCCTTTAAGGGTTGAGGCAATCAAAAATATTAGTAGGCATTATGCTTCTTTATTCACAGACGATCCTAAATTTGATGAACTTCGAAATGCTTATGCAATGCCAAGAAATGTTATTAAGGATTCAGAACGGCTTGATTCTTTTATTAGCTATATTTGGTGGACAACCTGGGCAACTGAAACAAATCGGCCAGGGGATGATGTTACCTATACGAATAACTGGCCAGCAGAAGAGTTAATTGACAATAAGGCAACAGGTGAAATGCTTATCTGGTCCGTTGTAAGTTTTGTATTGTTGCTTGCTGGGGTTGGTGCACTTGCATGGTACTACGCCACTCAAAAGCATCATGAAGCAGATGAGGATTTTCCAAAAAAGGACCCATTATTAGCCTTAGAAGCCACTCCTTCTATGAAAGCAACAACAAAATATTTCTGGGTAGTGGCAGCCTTATGGCTTGTTCAAGTGTTACTTGGAGCCGTAACTGCCCATTATCAAGTGGAAGGTAGCGCATTCTATGGAATTCCAATTGCCGACTGGATTCCTTATTCATTAACCAGATCATGGCACACTCAACTTGGTATCCTCTGGATTGCTACTGCTTGGTTAGCAACCGGATTGTTTATCGGCCCTGCAGTATCAGGTTACGAGCCAAAGTTTCAGCGATTTGGTGTAAACTTCCTATTTGTTTGTTTACTCATTATTGTGGTCGGCTCAATGGTTGGACAATGGTTTGCAGTTCAACAAAAGCTTGGCCATACAGCAAACTTTTGGTTCGGACACCAAGGCTACGAATATACTGATACTGGCCGATTCTGGCAAATTTTCCTGACAATCGGTTTGTTCTTGTGGCTTTTCCTGATGGTCCGTTCGTTACTGCCGGCTTTTAAGAATTTGAAGGAAAGCCGTCACCTTCTTGCATTGTTTTTAGTTGCATCAACCGCTATTCCCGTTTTTTATATCCCTGCACTTTTATGGGGGCAGCATACGAACCTCGCAATTGCTGAATATTGGCGCTGGTGGGTTGTCCATCTATGGGTAGAAGGTTTCTTCGAGGTTTTTGCAACCGTTGTTATGGCCTTCCTGTTTACAAGAATGGGGTTACTTGGACTTAGGACAGCAACTGTTTCTGTTTTGTTCTCCACTATTATCTTTTTGTTCGGAGGAATCATCGGAACCTTCCACCATTTATACTTTAGTGGAACACCCACCGGAGTGATCGCTTTTGGAGCAACATTTAGTGCTCTTGAAGTGGTTCCTCTTGTGTTAATTGGTTTTGAAGCATATGAAAACCTTACTCGAAGCAAGGCCAAGCAGTGGGTGGCAGCCTACAAATGGCCAATTTACTTCTTTGTTTCCGTTGCATTTTGGAATTTAGTCGGTGCTGGTCTTTTTGGATTCTTTATCAACCCGCCGATTGCCCTATATTATATGCAAGGATTAAACACGACTTCCGTCCATGGCCACACCGCGTTGTTTGGGGTTTACGGCATGCTCGGAATAGGTTTAATGCTCTTCTGTCTCCGTGGATTAACAGTAAAACAAGAATGGAGAACTGGTTCATTAAAATTTTCCTTCTGGGCAATTAATATCGGACTGGCCTTAATGGTTCTCCTAAGCCTAATACCAATAGGATTGATGCAAACTTGGGCAAGTGTCCAACACGGAATGTGGTATGCTCGTTCTGCCGAGTTTATGTCCAGAGAAATCGTTCACAACTTTGTATGGTTACGCGTTATTGGTGATACGATATTTGCACTTGGCGGTCTCGCACTCGTTTGGTTTATCATTGGTCTAAAAACAGGTTGGTCCCTCTCTAATGAGCGACTGGATTACGCTGAAACAGACACTAACAAGAAAGCTTAGATACGAAGTCCCATCGATTAAGATGGGACTTTTTTTATACACCAGAAGATTTTTCTAGGCATTTGCCCACACTCTCCGCGGATAACTACATAATGTATAAGGTATTAATTCTTAAAGAGGAGAGTTGCCTGATGTACCCTTATGGTTATTATCAAGTCCCGCAAGTTCAGTATGATTACAATATGTATGATCCCTATGCCCAACAAGATTTATTAGACCCTGATAGACAGCCACAACAACTTGAGCGTAGAGTTACTCGTCTTGAAAGAGAGAATGAACGACTAGAGAGACAAATAAACCAAATTCAACGACGACTTCAACGTGTGAATCAACGACTACGTGTAGTGGAAAGAAGATTTAACTTCCCGTTTACTCCATTCGATGGTGAATTTTAATAAGTAACGAAGAACTAGGTTTTATGCCTGGTTCTTTTTTTCATTCGTTAGATTTCTTGCACAAG
>JAQSXG010000275.1 GCA_029256785.1 Neobacillus sp. | reverse complement strand
CATATTTCTCCATCAGCTCCTGTTGTTTTTCTTCAGAAAGGGCTTCTTCATAATGACTCAAGGATATTCACTCCTTTCCATCGCTCAAAATAATTTATTTTCCTTATTTCCACTTTGACAGAGGTTCCAGGTCGGATAGAACGTGATAAGGGATACTCTTTATTCTTAAAAATCACACGATGATTCGCTAGGACCTGTCCGATTCGCAAATGAAAATACGGAAAAATAAGTTTCATATTTTTGATGTAATACTTCCCACCTTTTTGCTCAAATATTTCCCCATCCGCCGCATTTGCAGGCATCCCTATACCAAAGTCTTCATACATCAACTCATTTTGCTGAATACTAAAACTTGAAGTAATTTGGTAGCTTTCTACTACCTCCGATAAATGAATCGAATGAGTATATTTAATCTTGAACTCTTTCTCGTTTTCGATGGGTATGTAGGCGAGTTTTTCATCCGTATTGTTTGGTTGAAAGACAATTGCCTGCTGTATTGGAATGGCAGCGATAATCATACAGAAAATAAAGCAGAGTAATAGAAATAGGATAGATTTTCGCTTCATTTTACTCCTGTTTCCCCTTCCCCGACTCATTCCTATCATATTAGCAAAGTAGACCGGCTAATTCAGCCGGTCATCATTGGTACAAACACAAAGAAGTACTTACTTTGCTTTTACCCCTTTTTCGTCAAAATACTTTTGTGCTCCTGGATGTACATCAATCCCAACCCCATTTAGAGCATTTTCTACTTTTATTAATTTCCCTTTGGCATGCGTTACTTTATCCAAATTCTCAAAAATAGCTTTTGTAATATCGTAAACTACACTCTCTGAAAGATCACTGCTGACAACCAGCATCGCTTGAACAGCTACAGTTGTAACCACACTCTCTAACCCATACGTACCAGAAAGAACTTCATCCTTTACATAATATGGATACTTTTTAATCAAGGCATCTATCTTATCTTGTTCTATCGGAATAATCACCACGTCCTCTGTAGCCGATAACCCTTCTACTGCACCGGTGGGTGTACCTGCTGTTACAAACGCTGCATCAATCGTTCCATCTTGAATTCCCTGTGTAGACTCATCAAAAGATAGGTCTTGCTTCTCAATATCATCAAAAGTCATTCCATGTACTTCAAGTATTTGTTCAGCATTTGGAGCAGTTCCTGAACCGGGTGCCCCTACTGATACCTTTTTACCTTTCAAATCCTCCACTGAAGTAATTCCAGACTTTTTAGTTGTTACAATTTGAATCGTTTCCGGATATAGGGTGCCAATGGCTTTTACATTATCGACAGCTTTTCCTTCAAACATTAATTTACCCTCGATTGCATAAGAGGCAATGTCTGTCTGGCTAAATGCTACTTCCGCGTCACCGTTTTTAAGGGTTGTCATATTCTCAGCTGATGCACCACTCGTTTCAGCATTTGTTTCAATTCCTGTCGCGTCTCCAATAATTTTTGCAAATGATCCTCCTAGTGGATAATAAGTTCCACCCGTTCCCCCGGTAAGTATACTAATAAATTTGGGTTTTTTATCATCTGTGTCTACCTTTCCCTTGTCATCTTCCTTATTGCCACATGCTGCAAGAATCATAGATAGAGTAATTAGTAAGACCATTGATAGGAAAAAACTTTTCTTTTTCAACTATATTACCCCCTTTATATATTTGCCGAGTCTCCTATCCATTCTTATTATGGGATAGTGAGAAACTTGTCAATTATTACAAATTCAGTACTTTAGACCTATTAAATAGGACAAAAAAAGCGACAGTCACATTTAATGTGACTGTCACTTTTTATCGCTAGTTAATTGAATCTTTTGCCTTTACTTCAAGCCGACGACGGTGCAAGATTGGTTCCGTATATCCGTTAGTTTGATCATATCCTTTAAAGACTAAATCACATGCAGCCTGAAATGCTATAGATTGTTCAAAATTATCTGCCATGGGGTAGTGTGCTTTATCGCCAGCATTTTGCTCATCCACCACTTTCGCCATTCTCTTTAGCGTCTCTAGGACTTGTTCCTTCGTACAAATATCATGATGTAGCCAATTTGCCATATGCTGACTTGAGATACGAAGTGTAGCACGATCTTCCATTAGGCCGATATTATTAATATCAGGCACTTTTGAACAGCCAATTCCTTGATCAATCCAGCGTACAACATAACCAAGTATTCCCTGAGCATTGTTATCAAGTTCTTGCTGAATTTCCTCTCTAGACCAATTGGTCTCTGCTGCTATTGGTATGTCTAAGATAGCATCTTGCAAATTATCTATTTCATTTTTAAGTTGATTTTGTACAGCCCTTACATCCAATTGATGATAATGAAGGACATGTAGTGTTGCAGCGGTTGGAGATGGTACCCATGCCGTGTTTGCTCCGGCTTGAACATGACCTATTTTTTGTTTCAGCATTTCTGACATTAAGTCAGGCATCGCCCACATCCCTTTTCCGATTTGGGCCCGTCCCTGTAAACCTGCATCAAGACCGACAAACACATTAGATTTTTCATAACTTTGCAGCCATGTTGAAGATTTCATATTATTCTTTCGAATCATCGGACCTATTTCCATAGAAGTGTGGATTTCGTCGCCAGTGCGGTCCAAGAAACCTGTATTTATAAAGGCGATTCTATCTTTTACTGCCCGAATACAAGCTTTTAAGTTCAATGAAGTCCTGCGTTCCTCATCCATAACACCAATTTTTAATGTATTTCTTTCTAGTCCTAGTAGATCTTCCACCCGGTCAAAAAGCTCGCCAGCAAAAGCTACTTCTTCAGAACCATGCATTTTTGGCTTAACAATATATATGGAACTCTTAGTTGAATTTTTATATTTTCCATTTCCAATCAGTGAATGCATGGCAATCAAACTAGTAAAAACAGCATCCATTATTCCTTCAGGAACCTCTTCTCCATCCTTAGTTAATATCGCGTTTGTAGTCATTAAGTGTCCTACGTTCCGAATGAACATAAGCGAACGTCCTTTTAGAGAAAATTCCTCCCCATTTACCGAAGTGTAAAAGCGATCAGGATTGAGCGTTCTTGTTACCGTTTTTCCACCCTTTGTAAATGAGGCTGTTAAATCTCCCTTCATCAACCCAAGCCAGTTTTGATAAACTAAAACCTTATCATCTGCATCAACCGCTGCTACTGAATCCTCACAATCGATAATGGTTGATAGTGCAGATTCCATAAAGATATCTTTCACACCCGCTAGATCTGTCTTACCAATTGGGTGGTATCGATCTACTTGAATTTCAAAATAGAGTCCGTTATTTTGTAACAATATTACTGAGGGTTCCTCTGATTGTCCCTGATACCCTACAAGTTTTGTACCATCTACAAGACTGGTGGTATTTCCATTAGCAAGAGAAACTTCTAAACTTCCATCCATAATCGCATAGTTCACAGCATCCTTATGAGAAAAATGTTTAAGTGGAGCCGCTTGGTCGAGAAATTTTTTAGCAAATAAAATAACTTTTTCCCCACGAATTGGATTATAACTTCCGTTTTTTTGTGCGCCGCCTTCCTCGTTAATTGCATCGGTGCCATATAACGCATCATAAAGGCTCCCCCACCGGGCATTGGCCGCGTTTAAAGCATACCTGGCATTATCAGAGGGTACAACTAACTGCGGTCCCGCCTTAAGTGCCACTTCTTCATCCACATTTTCTGTTGTAACCTTAAAATCCTCAACATCTGGTTCTAAGTAGCCGATTTTTCCCAAAAATAGTTTATAGTTTTCCAATTTGAAGTTTTTATTTTCTTTGTGCCATTGATTAATCGCTTGTTGTAGTTCATCCCTTCGAGTTAAAAGCTGTTTATTCTTTGGTGTTAATCCTTCGAAAATACTTTCCACTCCAGACCAAAATTTACCTTTATCCAAGGCAGTTCCCGGTAATGCTTTCTGATTAATAAAGTTATAGAGTTCTGTAGCTACTTGAAGATTTCCAACTAGTACATAGTTTGTCATCGTAAATGTTTCCCCCTATATGTATCAATTTTTTAGTACCATTTTATTTTAGATAACCTTTTTCTAGACTAATTGTCAATACTATTCAGAAAATTCATTTGAATCTAAAGGGATATTAGCTACTTTAGAATATTTACAAAAGTTGACGGAAAATAAGCTGCCCGATTTTTCTCGGGCAGCCTGAAGTTGGTATATGACTAAGATCTTTTATTTCGGTTACGTAAAAAGGTTGGGATATCTAATGAATCTTCGGGGTCTTGTCTAGTTTGATGTTGATTATAGTCTTGACGTACCGGTTCTTCCCGTTTTACCTGTTCACGCCTGTTGGATTGTGGTTTTGATATTACTCCCTTTGAAGGATCCGAATTTGCACTTAAAGGCGTTTTATTTAATTCTGAAAAACCAGTGGCAATAACCGTAATCATTATCTCATCTTTTAAGTTTTCATTAATTATTGAACCAAAAATCATATTCAATTCCTTATCGGCAGCAGAGCCAACTATGTCTGCAGCTTCTTGTACTTCATACAGACTTAGATCAGTACCCCCAGTGATATTCATGAGAACACCTTGTGCACCATGGATTGAGGTCTCTAATAATGGACTGGAAATAGCTTTTTTGGCAGCTTCAACAGCACGACCTTCCCCTTTTGCCGATCCAATTCCCATTAATGCAGTACCCTGATTAGACATGATTGTCTTTACATCAGCGAAATCTAGATTTATTAATCCAGGTACGGCAATTAAATCAGATATCCCTTGAACACCTTGACGAAGGACATTATCCGCTTCCCTGAAGGCTTGAATCATTGGTGTCTTTTTGTCAACGATTTGTAATAATCGATCATTTGGAACAATAATCAATGTGTCTACTGCTGCTCTCATTGCCTCGATCCCCGCTGAGGCGTTAGCAGCGCGTTTACGTCCTTCAAACCCAAAGGGACGTGTAACTACACCAATCGTTAATGCACCAAGTTCCCGTGAAATTTGGGCAATTGCAGGTGCAGCACCTGTTCCTGTTCCCCCGCCCATTCCGGCTGTAACGAAGACCATGTCTGCTCCTTTTAGAACATCCTCTATCTGTTTATGACTTTCCTCTACTGCTTTTCTGCCAACTTCTGGATTTGCGCCTGCTCCTAGTCCCCTGGTTAAAGATGCACCGATTTGCATCTTTATCTCTGCTTTTGATAGATTAAGTGCTTGAGCATCGGTGTTTACTGCAATAAATTCAACGCCTTGTACTCCACCCTCAATCATTCGATTTACAGCGTTATTTCCACCACCGCCAACACCAATTACTTTTATCCTTGCGACTTGATCTATATCCATGTCAAATTCCCACATAATCTTTCCTCCTACGAATTAAATCACATTAATCTACTATTCTAACAAATTAAAATAAACTTCCTTTGTAATGTTGTTTTCATTTTTTTACTAGTACGATTTTATGAAACACTCATCCAATTAGAAATTTCATTCAGAACTAGTTTTATGTATATAGATAAAACTTTTTCCTGCTAATTAACATTTTATCAGTAAAATGTGATTTTTAATATAGTAAATATGGTACCAATCGACATTAGATTTGCTATTTTTCTACTGAAATCGTTAATTTCAGCCAAACAAAAACACCTGTTCGTTTTTAGCTGGACAGGTGTTTTTCAACTATCTTTTATGAGAAAATACTTTTTAAACTTTCTATTAAATTTTTGAAGAAGTCGGCTATTGTTTGGAGGAAGCCTTTATCTCCGACTGCTTCTTCAATTCTTTGCTGGATGTCTTTTGATAGGTTTTCTAATTGAGTTTTTACACTATCAAAATTAATATTAAGGTCACGCATTTTTTCAAATAAATCAATTAGGAGCTGACGATCTTCTGCGCTTAAGTTGATTTCAAGAGCTTTCAATCTGTCATCAATGATTTTAATTAATTCTTCCTTCGTTGCTGGATTCTTATCAGCAATTTCCTTTTTTATCTCTGTAAGTAATTCACTTACTTTTTCCTTATCCATTCCTTCTTTTTTTGCTAAATCAGTAGCCAGATTCAGTTCTTCATTGGCCACCTCAGTCCGTTCTTTATCTAGACCTGCACCTTTTCCTTCATCGTAGGCCTTGTAAATGCCGACAAGGGCAGAATGCCCGCTTACTTTAACGGGAGAGGCTACATAAACTGTTGCATCCTGAACTCCTGCCGTCAACAGAGCATTGGCATACATCTCATCCGTGACTTCTGTAATATTTTCAGGAGTCACCTGCTTTATTACCAGCCCTTCACCTGTGTCTTTTCGAACAATTTTTGCTGAGGAATACATATTGGAATGACTTTGCCCATTAATGTAGGTAACAAGATCCTCTCCGGTGACAGTAATCTCTTTTACTTTACTACTATCATCTACATCAAATA
>JAQSXG010000274.1 GCA_029256785.1 Neobacillus sp. | reverse complement strand
AGGCCTTTGTTGAAGCAAGAAAAATACTCGTTGAAAAATGTGAGCTTAAAGCAGTTATCGCCATGCCCAGCGGAGTGTTTAAGCCCTATGCCGGCGTCAGTACCGCCATATTAATCTTCACCAAGGGCGGTGAAACTGAGAATGTCTGGTTTTACGATATGCAAAGCGATGGCTATAGCCTGGATGACAAGCGGACAAAGCTCGAGGGATATGGTGATTTACAGGATATTGTAACGAAGTATAAGAATCGGGATCAGAGGAAAGAAAGTGACCGCAAAGAGAATTTTTTCTTTGTATCCAAAATTGAGATTACAGCAGAAAACTATGATCTTTCTATGAGTAAGTACAAAGAAAATGTGTTTGAAGAGATTGTGTATGAGAAACCGGGAGTGATTCTTGCCAAGCTAAAGACTATGGAGAGTGAGATAAAACAGGAGTTGAGTGAGCTTGAGGGGATGTTGGGATGAAAATGCAGACCAAAAAAATAGGAGAGATTTTCAAAGCATCCGGTCAAGAAAGAGCTGGGACGGAATCATTCCCTGTAATGTCTATAACAATGCACTATGGCTTAATAGATCAAACAGATAAATTTAAAAAACGAATCGCAAGTATAAATACTTCAAACTATAAAATCGTATATAAAAATGAATTAGTTGTCGGTTTCCCAATCGACGAAGGCGTTATTGGTTTTCAAACAAAATATAAACAAGCTATCGTAAGCCCGGCATACAATATTTGGAAACTGAAAGATGGCATTTCATGTAACATTGATTTTATAGGTCGTTATTTAAGATCAAATACTGCTCGTCGCATTTATGCATCTAAGATGAGGGGGGCAGTAGCTAGAAGAAGAAGTATAACAAAAGATGATTTTGTTTCTATTCAGATACCATTCCCACCACTCGACGACCAAATCCGAATTGCCACTATTCTCACCCTGGCGGAAAAACTGATTGCTAAACGTAAAGAGAGCATCAAGGCGCTGGATGAACTCTTAAAGAGTACTTTTATAGAGATGTTTGGGGACCCGGTGAGGAATGAGAAGAGGTGGGAAATCGTTCTAATCGATAACATTGTGACTTGCATTAATTCTGGAACAAGCTATGGTGGTGTTGAAAAAAAGGGCTTAGACAATGATGAGCTTGGTGTTCTCAAAATAAGTGCCGTAACTCAAGGTGTATTTAATCCAAATGAATATAAAGCAGTTAAGAAAGATGCGATGAATAAAGAAATTATAAGTCTAAAAAAGGGAATGTTTCTTTTTAGTCGAGCAAATACAAAAGAACTGGTTGCCGCTAGTTGCATTGTAGATCTGGATTATCCATCTTTATTCTTACCGGACAAGCTCTGGGTATTAACTATTGATAAATCTATAAATCCTAACTATTTAAATTTTCTTTTTAAGAATGAAAATTATAGAAATGTTTTAAGAAAAAAGGCAACAGGCGGGCATGATTCTATGCTTAATATTTCGATGCAGAAATTTAGGGCGCTAGAAATACCCCGACCATCACTCTCCCTGCAAAAACAATTTGCCACCATCGTCGAAAAAGTCGAATCTCTCAAGACAAAATACACTCAAAGCCTCATCGAACTGGAAAACTTCTACGGTTCCCTAAGTCAACGGGCATTTAAGGGAGAGCTGGATTTGAGCAAGGTTCCAGTAGACATAGCGGAGCCAGTCGTTTAATCGCTGCTTTATGAAGTAGAGATGAAAAGCGTAAATAAACAGGCTCTCTATTTGCAGATTTCTGCAAACAGAGAGCCTGTCCTGTTGCCGGGGTACAAAAAAGGTTATACAAACAAATATATTAATTAAAGTCTTTTGCTTTTAATTGTTGCCCAATTTTCTTAAGCGGACTTTGGAAAGCTTTTTCAAAACGAATCATGGAGTCCACCATGAAATTAATCATTTTTGGCCAGTCTTCTTTGTTAAATACACTCACCCCAGTCTTGCGGAAAAGAATATCGCTGCCTTTATTGCCATCAAGTCTTCGCCATTCGAGAGGATCGCCAAACGCAGCCTCAACTTCTTCGCGTACTTTGTATAGTTCATCAAAGATATATTTGTTTTCCATGGTGTTTGACCGCCACATATATAAGGCGATTCCTGCGTATGTTCCTGTTATGGCAAATTGAAAAGATACATTACCTATGCCAGTACCGGCACCTATCCAATTGTCTTTGGATGGACTTATGTTTTGAAACAGGCTAGATTTCGCGTTCATCTCTTTCAAAAGCAGTTTCCAAAAATCAACGCGCAGAATGTGCCGGTTCTTAACATCCTCTTGAGTAGAGATATCTTCCTGATTCTTTTCAGCCATTCCGATCATGTACTCTTCAGCATCCTTTAGCGGGATGACTTGCTCTATATCTAAGAACAGTTCATTATCCAGCGCGTATGGGGTAACCTTAAAACATTGGATTCGCAGTTTATAATTAAGCAGCCAGAATACGGTTGAGGTTACTTCTTTGCGGAACTTCGCCGCAACCATGATGATGCGCTGGGTTTGACCGCTGTTTAGTATCAGATTTTCATAGTCACCTTGACCATAGAATTCTATGAGTTTATCTTCTGCCTTTTCGTCGAGACCTTTTTTATCGAGATATTGCTGGTATATGCTTTTAATCTGACTTGTTTTAAGGGTGGAGCAATAGGCTGTATACTTCAAAGCTTGCCAAGTTACGTCACGGCCTGAATCATCCAGTTTATCTTCGATGATGACCAAATTACCCTGCTTGTCGAGAGCCAGTAAATCAAGTCTTTCATTTGTATCATTGAAGCCGTTAAACTCTTTTTGTATAATCAACAACTCTTCTCCAAGTGCTTCTGGTTTGTTGGCCAGCCATTCTTGGAGATGGTCACGCTCGCGAAATCCTAACTCAGCGAAGGTTTTCTCGGTCACTTTTGAAATGCGATTTTGCATTTTATCAATCAGGTACATACGAACACCCCTCATGAATCTAATCAGGAATTCTTTCGCTAAACTGGATCTTTTTTCCTCCATAGGTCATGGAGAGATAATAAACTGTTTGAATAAAGGCTAATCTTCTGATGCGTTTACAGGATTTCTCATCTCATCGGCGAAAAAGAAATGAGTATGATCAGATTTATAAAGCGAAGAAGGTATGCTGCATGAGCATATTCTTAGCCAGTATCTTCCCTCTGTCATCGCGATGACGGACAGGGAGGTCCTAATCCCGAATACGCCATGGACTGCATTATGTATAACAATTTAAACATAAAGAGGAGGGAGGATAACTATATGGAAAGAAAAATTAGGCAACAGGTTAGAGGCTATAGAACACAAGATGGTGCAGGAGTAAATTTGGTCAGAGTTCTAGGAAACAGAACTGTTCAGGAATACGATCCGATTTTAATGCTGGATTCCTTTGACAGTACCAATCCCGATGATTACACAGCGGGATTTCCCCTGCATCCACACAGAGGAATCGAAACAATCAGTTATGTGTATCGTGGGTATATGACCCATAAGGATAGCTTAGGCAATGAGGATACAATTGGTGATGGAGAAGTCCAGTGGATGACAGCTGGCTCAGGTATTTTGCATGAAGAAAAACTACCGGCATCCGAAAGATTGCTTGGTGTTCAGCTTTGGCTTAATCTACCGGCAAAGGACAAAATGGTTTCTCCGGCTTATCGCAGTATCAAGAATTCTGAAATTGAAGAAATTGAGCTGGAGAATGGTAAGCTGAGACTGCTCGCCGGTGAATATGAGGGAAGAAAAGGATATTTGAGTAAATATCTTCCGCTGGATTATTACGACTTACACCTCAACGCGAATACAGCTATTGTCTTGAATACAGAAAGAGAGCGCTCCGTCATGGTGTTTACCCTCTTAGGGGACGCATTTATCGCTGGCGAGTTGGTAGCAGAAAAGACGGCGGTAAAACTTACCTGCGGCGATCAGGTAGAGATAAAGGCAACAGATAAAAATGCCCAAGTGTTATTTATAAGTTCGACACTCCTGGCTGAACCAGTAGTCTGGGGTGGTCCTATCGTCATGAATACAAAGGAAGAATTGAATAAAGCTTTCGATGATTTGAAAAAAGACACTTTTTTGAAAAACAAGATTTCTTACTGATAAATATCAAAATCTGCAGAGCAAGGCTATCCCCAGGCAATCAATTCTATAATTTACTCGTTGACGCGCCGATTAGATAGCTTAATCCTCTATACCCTGCCTTGTTTTCAAGGCGGGGTTATTTTACGTTTAATAGATAAACGCTTAACGCTAGAACTCATCCTCCACGGTAAGCGGTTATTTGCTTCTCAAAGACAATTCTAAAAATTGGTAGTCATAATAAGAAATAAGGAGTTGATAGCTGATGACATCGTATAGCAAGGAAAGCCATCTATTCTATGGCAGGTAGCAGTAAGTCGGTTCGGTGCAGCTGTAATCGATGCATCACCAATACATATAGCTCGCTGAGCAAAAACAGAAAATGAAGGAGTGTTTTGATTATGACTAAAATAGTAAAAAGAGCAATTGTGTGCTCGTTATTGGTTGGTATGGGCCAGTTTGGCCTGGCAGGTACAGCTACAATAGAGGCTTCGCCAAAATCAAATGAGTGGCATCAACAACAGCAACAGTTTAATAATGGTCGTGGGGAACAGCAACGCCTAGAAAATAGCCGTCACGAACGTGAAATGAAACGCCGTGATAATGAGAGTGATAAAGATTGGAACGATCGTCAGTGGCGCGAGAATCAGCAACATAGCCAATATACGCAACAAGAAAACGACCGCCAGTATCGGTATAATTTAGAGAGAGAACGGCATGAGCGAGAAATGGTACGTCGTGATCATGAGAGTGACAAGGATTGGAATGATCGTCAATGGCGCGAGAATCAGCAACATAACAATACGATGAATCAGATTCTTGCTGGTGTGATTGGTATCGCAATTGGTGCTCATCTAAACTAAAATACAGTGAAGCAGTCCAGTGAAGGCTAAAAACAGGTCGTATCCCATTTTTGGGGGACGGCCTGTTTTTGTATCTGCGTTCTTTTCGAACGTCCAAACAAAAGGTATCGGAGTACGAACCGCAAAAGCGCAAGAGGGAGGAAGAGGGGCGGTCCTTTTTGTCAACTCTCCTGAGACGGCTGCAGATCATAAACCTCGAATGGGCTAAGGAGCCGTCAAGGCTATCCCTACAATCTCCGCTACGCGGTGTCTGGCGTTCTCGAAGCCGCCAATACAAGATCTACAGAGTTGGCAACAGGACCAGTGCTGCTCAAGCGGCTCATGCAGTCACGTATTCCCTAATTTGCATAGCGGGGTAATCGGTTAGCTCCAGTTGATCATTGTATTGAGAAAGTAGACATGGGAATTCTGATAGGATCGAACAACCAACTCTCGCTATCAAGTCTGAAGAAGAGCCACTATTATATTTCGGAGAATGGAGTATTATAAAACTGGGCGTAGGAGAAAATTAATTTGGGATTCAGCTAATCTAAAAAGGAGTGTGTGCAAAATGGTCGGAGTAGAAATTGATATGGTTATTACAGACAGCTTGAAAGCACTGGAACTATACGAAAAAGTATTTGATATCGAGCGTGTTGAGGTTACAGATTTCCCCAAAGGTGAAAATGAAGTCATTTTTACTATATACGGAGTACGCTTTCACATGTTGGACGAAAATCCGAACTTCAAGTTAATAGCGCCAAAATCGGATGAACCGAAATCAGTTTGGTTTAATATCCTCGTCCCTGACATCAAGGAAACGTTTTTAAAGGCGGTCAGCGCGGGCTGTACAGTAGTACAACCGATAACTGAATTGCCTGATTACGGAGTGTCAAACGCTATGTTTAATGACGCTTTCGGCTATCACTGGATGCTGCATCAAGTTCACAAAAAAGTGAGATTTGAAGAACGCACAAGACTTTGGGAGGAAAAAAGGGGATAAAGTAACAACCGACTCTCAAGCAGTCTCCGAAAAACAAGACCTCGGCTTTGAGAAGTGCGTCGGTGAACCGAAACGTAAACTTCTCCAAATAGGATAGAAAATAAGAGGGACGGTCCTTTTTCGTCATGAGAATTGAAGTAAAAGATAGAATGATAAGTACAATAAAAACAGGCTAGTTAAAGTAGCCTGTTTTGTTATATTCAATATGGCGCGCGGCATATTTACTGGATTCTTACCCGGCTTATTTTCAGAGTTAGACTGCATCTCCTTGGGGTGGAAGAGGCCGTGAGTTCGAATCTCGAAGCTTCGACACTATACATCAGATTCGATTTCGTCCTTACTGTAGGCTCTTGCACTTTTGATATCATAGTCTATAATGATTGGAAGTTCTTCGCAGCCGAGTTCGCACAACCAATCATCTTCAACGCTTTCATCGTAAAGCTCTTCGAGAAACGAATCC
>JAQSXG010000273.1 GCA_029256785.1 Neobacillus sp. | reverse complement strand
TGCTGTTTATTCATTTCGTATACCTCTTTTAAAGCACCAAACAAATCTCTCCCCGCAGTTCCGCGAATATTATGCGGTGGAAACAATTTTGTTTCTGGATGGTAGTCATCACCTTCATCATGAACATCAATGGCAAAAACAACATAATCACCATTATTAATAAATTCATTTGTGAGTTGGACAATTTTCTCCTCAATTGCTTGGCCTGGCTCTCCACAAGTAAGTGCTCCTGCGTCTGCCACAAAGTCATATGTGTAATCGATATTTAATAGTGCCTTTTTTTCCATCCCGCTCGCTCCCTTATGTGATTTTTACCTCATTATAAACAATATTCTAGATAAGGAACAATTTTTCCTTTGTTAAAATAAAAGCCCGCTCCATTATGGAACGAACTTTGTTTAGCTGTATTTTTTACCTGGTTCCCAATCGAGAGGGATGTCATTTGGACGGATATTTTCAATTGGTACAAATACTTCTAAGTGTCGATAGAGGTTTTCAAATTCTGCTGGGAGCAATCCGCCAAATTCCCCATCAAGATTTAATTGAACCTTTTCCTGTGCATGAACCTTAATCCGACTTGCCTTCGTATAAATGACATTAGGGTCATTGACATGTTCACCACGAAGAGCCAAAGTGGCAATCCGCACAAACTCAGCAAGGTTAATTTTTTTCAAAATTAATAATGAAAATAAACCATCATTGATGGATGAATCTGGGGCAATTTTTTCAAAGCCACCGATTGAATTCGTAAGCCCGACAAGAAACAGCATGGCTTCCCCTTCAAAAAGCTTGCCATCATACTCAATACTAACATCAGATGCTTTTATAGAAGGAAGCATCTCAATTCCTTTTAAATAATAAGCTAGCTGGCCGAGCATTGTTTTTAGTTTGCTTGGCACTTCATATGTAAGCTCAGTAATCCTTCCGCCACCGGCAATATTAATAAAATACTTATCATTGATACGCCCGATATCCACCGGAATCCGATCGCCTTTTGTGATAATATCAACCGCAGACCCGATGTCTCTAGGAATATGTAGGGCACGGGCAAAATCATTTGTTGTACCGGCTGGAATAATTCCCAATTTCGGACGGAATTCTTGTTCTGCAAGGCCATTCACCACTTCATTGATTGTCCCATCTCCACCAGCGGCAATGACAACATCATACTTCCGTTCAACGGCAATCTTTGCTGCCAATGTTGCGTCACCCTCACCAGTTGTTGCATGGCAGGAGGCTTCATAGCCAGCAACCTCCAATTTTTCAAGAATTTCTGCGAGGTGCTTTTTGAGAACCTCCCGTCCTGAAGTAGGATTATAAATTAATCGCGCTCTTTTCATCTTTTCATCATCCTATTTTTTGTAATCAGTAATCGTCCCAACTGTATATCCTTCTATATTCTACCAATTAACCTCTTGTCTTACAATTTATTAGTCAATCTAGTTTACCCGTTTACCACCGACTACTATCATACAACTAATTTAATCTTTTGCAAAAAAATAAGATGATTTACTTATTTGTGTTTAAACTGACATAATCGGTATTCGCAATAGTAATTTGGTATTTCCCCTCACCAGATTGATACACTGCATTGCGTTCTACACCATCACTTTCATCAGTAGTAACCTTTTCCGTTACCTCCCACAGCCCGTCCTTTCCATTTACCTCAGTAAAGCCGACTGCCGCAATCTTTAAGTTACTGTTTTCAGTTACCACTACATCTAGCGTAGAAGCACGATCAATATTCCAGTCATTAGCCAACGTACGAGTTTTTAAGGTCAAATTACCGTCTCCAATGACTTCAAGCTTAACATCATTCGGTATGAGAATGGTCGCCGCAATCTCTCGATACTCATAAAATGGTCCAAGATCGTTTGGCATCGTCTTTATATTTATATAAAGCGTATCACCCTTTTTATTTGTATAAACATAATCATCGATATGATTGATTAGCTTTTTATTTTTCGATGTTTGTGCCCGATACGTCCCAAACATGGACACTTCTTTTGCATCTGTTGCTTCGATTGTCATTGGATAACCAACAGTACGTAAAACCACCCGCTTAATACTCGCATCCGTCTGATAGGAATATTCCGGGAGTTCAAAGGACCGTTCTTCCCTTCCCACTACTTCCTCTACTCTATCCATAATTCCTGTTGTACTTAAAACAGCAAAGATAATCCCAACTGTTCCAAGTACACCTACAAAGAAAATACTAAGAAAATCATATTTTAATATTGGTTTTTCCTGGCGGGAGAAAGCTAAATATAGAAGAATTTCAATACCAAGAACAATTAATAAAATCGGCCACCATGCCGTCATCACATTAACAAGCTCATACCCGAAAAACCGGGACAGAAAAAGAAAGAGTCCGAGGAGGACAAGCGAGGCCCCCATCGATATCGTACCCACACGCCAAGTTCTCATCCTTGCACCTCTTTCCTTTTTCTAAAAAGGAAACCTATCCCAGCACCGATTAAGACAACTCCTGTTATTGTTTTTTGCCACTTTCTCATTATTTTCCTTCCTCCCTTTTAAGCTTGCTTCCCGATAATAGCTTAATGCCGCCTCCAATTAAGAGCACACAGACAAGAGCCGTCTGGAAATAACCCTGAATCCAATACATCACATCTATATTAATTAATCTCTCTAATGTTGGTGCAAATACTGGTACAACCACATGCATTAATAAGTAATAAACTCCCATCGCGACCAGACCAATTCCCACCCATTTTTGATGGTTGATTAAATAGGAAATAATCGGTACATCTTCGATTTCTTCCTCACCATATTTTGATACGTTTTGCATCGCATCAAAAAAGCTATAAAACCAGATGATCGGAATCAAGAACAAGAAAATGCCTAAACGTAAAACATCTAAAATATAAATGGAGAAGAGGAACGCTGCCATTAATTGAATTCCGCGCCGCTGTAGACCAAGATACAAATGACCTGCTCCTGGGAAAATCGATAAGAACGTGGCAATCGCCTTGCTTTTCTTTCCTCCCTCACGACGTGTTTCAAAGTCTTCGAATATCGTTTTGTCGATCAATTCCTCACCGCGCTGCTTTTTGCTTACTTGTTGCACCGCATCAAAAAATCCATAAACCCATATAATTGGCAATCCTGCCAAGAAGATCATAAACTCACTACGGTGACTTAAAAACGTTACAAATATCACCATAACTGCAAGACCTAAGAATGACGCTAATAGTGTTAATCCCCGGTTCATCAGTCCCAGCTGAAAATGACCGAGGCCAGGAACAAACGAGAGAACAATGGTATAAAAACGTTCTGAATCCTGGTTTGACTGTGAATATGATTGTGAATCCTCTAAACTTGCCTTTCGCTGCTCCTTCTTTTGTTTGGAGATTTGTACCCCCATGTCGATAAAGCTAATCAGGTAAATGAAGATACCCAGCATAAAGGAAGGAATCGCAATTTCTTCATTTCCGGTCACCAAGGTGATTACTGTAATAAACGCCAATCCAAACACAGACAATAAATAAAGTACACCTCGAATCATCTTTCCGAAATAAATATGACCGAGGCCAGGAAATAGCGATAGGGTTAAAGCTTTCGTCGAACTTTTCATTTCTTATTTGCCTCCTTTTTATCTAACGAATCCATCCATGCAAAGGTTTTATCAATCACACCTTCTGTTACCGAAGGTTTTTTTTCTTGAATAGTTGGAGCTTCTACTGCACTTGCATAAGTAGCAAGCGATTGGAAGACACCTGAGAACATGAGTAATAGTGTTGCCGCAGCAGCAAGAAAGTAATGGAAGCCGGCCTGCTGGTAAAACGGCCTTTTTGTTTTTTCCTTTGGTACCAAAGTACCTACCTTGGAATATTGTTTCGAAACCTCCGTCATTACCAGGTCGGTAAAGGTACTCTCGTTTGTCAGACTTGGAAGGGTGGATTCATATTCAGCTATCGCCTGTAAATAAAGTTCTAGACATTGATCGCAGGTGTATAAATGATTTTCAAATTCCTCGCGGATATTTTCTGTGATATCATTCTTAATATAGTTCAACCACTCATCGTAACTAAAATGCTTCATGAAAAATCATCCTCCTTCCAGTTCTTTTTCATCCAATGCCGTGCACGATATAGCTTCGTTTCAATTGTTTTCACCTGTACCTTTTGTTCCTCGGCCATTTGCAGATAGCTTTTCTCAGCTATATAAAAGCCATAAATAACATCCCGGTAATTCTCTGGCACTTCATCCAGTCTTTTCCTAACCAGCCTGCGTCTTTCTTTTTCAATTAGGGCCTTCTCAACACCATCAAGCGGGGTCCCAAGAGCCTGTTGCTCTAGTGTTTCAGATACTTCTTCCTTTTGTCTTACCTGTTTCCTTTTCATATCTATCGCATGATTAACAGCAATTCGCGTCATCCATGTTTTAAAGCCCTGATTTTCATAGTGGGAGAGAGAGTTGTATATTTTCATAAATACTTCTTGGGCAGCATCTTCCGCATCCTTTTGATCGCGAAGAACAGCATAGACAGTCCGGAACACATCATTGCGATACTTCTCAACCAAAAGTCGGAAGGCATGATCGTTACCGTCCAAAACCTTTTTTATTAACACAGAATCACTAATCGCTCTCTCCCCCTCTCTTTTGCGACCTACACTTATTAGACGAACGGATTATTATGAACCCCTACACTTTTTTTGAAAAAATTTTACGATTCTTTTATCATACCATTTTGATTTAATGCCAGAAAAAATTCATCTATAAAAAAAACGTGCGATTAATAATCACACGTTTTCCTTATATCTTTATTTTTAAATCCCTCAACGCTATTCTGTTAATCGTAAAATACAGACATTACATGCATGTGGAATAGTAAAGGAATCTCCATCAGGTAATAATGCAACCAGTTCTGTACGTATCTTATTCTGTTCCTCTTCAATCAGACCGAATGATTTTACTCCATTTATCCATTCTTCCTTTGTAAACTCAACCGAATAATTCAACTTATAAAAATCTATCATTTCGAAATCACTTTTCTCCCATTCATCAAACCATTCAACAGGAAATCCATTGATAGATTGTTGATCTTTAGAAGCCTTTTCATTTTTTACATAGTGCGCTAATAATTGAAATGTCTTGTCTACCGTTTCAGATCCTGTAAGAACCATCGAATCAATAACAATTAACAACCCTTTTGTTTTTACTATTCTCTTTATTTCTTTGAGAGCCTTTGGATGATCATACAGGTGCCAGGCACGCATAACTGTAACAATATCATACATGGAACCTTCTAATCCTGTATCTTCTGCTGTGCCAAGTTGGTAAGGAATGGTATAGTTCTTTAACCGATTTAAAGCATTTGCACGTTCTAGTAAGTCCATCGACGGTTCTACCCCGACAACATTTGCTTTTCTCATTGCCATTTTTCTAGTTAACGCACCTACGCCACAGCCAATATCAGCAATATTTTTTCCATCAAAAAAAACACCTCGGTTATACAGGCTGTCCATTAAACTTGCAGGTATATCTTCTCTTACTTGCGCATAACTTGTAGCAACTTGGCCAATTTCTATCAGTCTCATGTCCTCGCCCCTTTAAGCACCAGAAGTTTAAGATTTCACCAAAATCATATCATTAAAATATGGTAAAATGCTATTAAATTATAGTTACTCTTTGACAAAGGAATGATACTTATGCTCTGGTTGTTGCTTATTGCTGCCTACTTAATTGGAAGTATTCCCACTGCTCTAATTGTGGGCAAGCTAGTCTTTGGGGTGGATATCCGTGACCATGGAAGTAAAAACCCTGGTGCGACCAACACCTTAAGGGTCCTTGGAAAAACATCTGCGATTATAGTAGCACTTATCGATGTCGCAAAAGGAACAGCCGCTGCTATGCTGCCATTGGTATTCAATCTTGATGTAGATCCACTTTATTTTGGTCTGATTGCTGTGGCGGGACATTGTTTCCCTATATTTGCGGGGTTCCGTGGTGGAAAAGCAATAGCAACAACAGCTGGGACACTTTTGGTTGCTAATTTGCCTTTGCTTGTCATCTCATATGTAACGTTCTTTTTGGTCATTTTCTTAACGAAGTATGTATTTATGGGGTCTATCTCTGTTGGGTTTAGCCTTTTGATTTACACTTATTTTTCACCTGTACTAGAATATGAACTTATCTTTTTATTATTTTCTCTTTTTCTAATCTATCTTCACCGCTCAAATATCCGAAATCTGATACTAGGGAATGAGCCAAAGATTAATGACAAAAATCTTATCAATGACCGGATCCCGCCAAAGGGTACTTCCTTTAAAATGTAAGAGGGTCAGGGTGACGGGTATTTATTGTTTCTAATGGGAACGGTCATCATGAATGCCTCATGATGACCGTTTCTTTGTATTTCTGATGATTTCGGGCACTAT
>JAQSXG010000272.1 GCA_029256785.1 Neobacillus sp. | reverse complement strand
TTCCTCAGTAGCACGGATTGAAAGGCCAATCTTTCCTGCTCCTTCGTTAATCGATAATACTTTAACTTGAACTTCGTCGCCAACCTTAAGATGTTCATTAATATCTTTTACATAACCATGCGTTATTTCTGAAATATGCACAAGCCCCTGTGTATTTTCATCTAATGCAATGAACGCTCCATAAGGCTGAATACCTGTTACTTTACCTGTTACAATACTACCCGTTTCGAATTTCTCCGTCATGAAAACACTCCTAAATAAATGTTATTTTATCTTTTTTATATGCAATAAAAAATTATATCACAGTTACCTCCATTAATCAAAGTATGTTTTAAATCTATATCATTGAAAACGTTAACATAATGTTCAACATAGTTTTTGAATTATAGGAAAAATTTATGCTAAGATTATATTAAGGAAATCTCTATTCAAGGAGGTGAACAGTATGAGTTCTATTGGAGGGAAAATTAAAACGTACCGTGAACTACTCCATATGACACAAGAAGAACTGGCACTAAAGATTAGAGTAGGAACACATACCATCGAGAAATATGAATCTGGGGAACATATTCCAAGCACACAGACCATAATAAAATTATCTACTGTTCTAGATATCCCAGCTTCAGAATTATTAGAAGATGACTCCATTTCAACTAAATAATCTTTTCAATTTAAGCGACTTAACTAGCCGCTTATATTTTTTGCGTTTATTTGTATATAGAAAAATAAATTTGGTAAAACTTGAATTATAAGCTTTCTAGTATTCCCCCCTTTTTGAAGTGGACAACCAATTTGGTTAGTCCCTTTTTTTTTTGCAATAAAAAAACGACAGACTAGCTGTCGTTTTTTCAGATAGAACAAGAGTCGTTTTCTTTTATCAATAACAGTTCCCTGGCTACTTTTAAACATTGGTCCATAGGTATGATAGCATCGAAAGAAAATTCAAATATCGATTGGATTCTTTCCGCTAACTTTTCAGGATTATCTAATTCATATACTGCTTGAACAGTATCGGCTATTTCTGTATCATAGCTGCCATCCTTTAATTGAAAAGGATCCCATTCATTTAATATATCAACATATAGCAGGTTTGTTTTCACTTGTTTTTCCATAATAATCTCCTAATTTGCTAATACATATTCTGCAAGAACGGTTTGAAGTTCGTAGATGTTTAGGTTCTTATTAAATTGCTTTTGAAGTGGCAGGGCATTGCCGGAAATCCAGATTTTTAATTCCGCATCTAAATCAAAGCTTCCAGCTGTCTCAATACTAAAATGGGTAATACTTTTATAGGGTATTGAGTGATATTCCACCTTTTTTCCTGTTAACCCTTGTTTGTCCACTAAGATTAGCCGTTTATTAGTAAAAATAAACAAATCTCTAATCACTTTATATGCTTTTTCAATTCTTTCATTTGCTGCCAGTATCCTCGCAAACTCCCTTTGTGCTTCTGCTGTATTAATTTCAGATGCATTTCCCATCATTCCATCAAAAAAAACCATTGAACCCACACCTCTCACATCGAATATGTTAAGTATACGTTTATTTTTCTATTTTAAAAAGTCTGGCAGATTCTACTAGTTGCTGAAGCAACTTCTCTCCTGATAAAACTGCACTCCCGCCACCTTGTGCAAAGCTTTCATTTCCACCGCCTTTTCCATTGATAAGCGGCAGTGAGTTTCCAATGATTGTTTTCATATTATGGGAGACACGCATACCTCTGGCTCCAACTATCTGTATGCGATTTTCATTTTCTGCTACACCTATAAAGGTTATTCTATCATTGGAATTAACGATGCTCCTGGCTAGCTTTTGAAGTTCTTGGACGGATCGATTTTGATAAACCATGCCTATTATTGGCTCGGCACTATCCTTATGGGCTACTAACAGTTCCTTTGCTTCATAATTGAGCAATGCTTCTTTTACCTCTTCAAGCTTCCTTTCTTGTTCTTTTCCAGATTCAATCAACCTCAATGCAGATGTAGCCATTTCTCTTTCTGGTGCATTTAGTAACTTTGTTAGTTCAAGTAACACCTTTTGCTTTTGATTGAGCTGGTCTAGTATTCTTTCACCACATACAAACTGCAAACGGATTTTTCTCTTTTGTTTCTCCCAATCAAGTATTTTGATTCCACGTACCTGTGCCGTATTGCTTGGATGTGTTCCTCCACACCCGTTATAGTCAAAATCCGGAATGATAACCAAACGAATATTTTCATTAACCGAAAGTTGTTTTCTGAGCCTAATTTGGGATAGCTCTTCTTCGGTAACCCATTTAGTTTCTATCGGATGATTTTCGAGAATGATCCGATTCGCAAGCTTCTCACTTGCTTCTGCTTCTTGTTCAGTTAAATTCTCTGTGTCGAGATCAATGGTTAGAACTTCTTTTCCAAGATGAAAGCTTACTGTCTTATACCCAAATAGACTTTCAAAAGCTGCTGATAGGATATGTTGACCAGCATGCTGCTGCATATGGTCAAACCGCCGATTCCAATCAATTTCACCTCTAACTTTACTTTTAATATCTTTTAATGGTTCTTTTATGTAATGTCTTATTTCTTCCTCTATCTCTTCAACATTTACTATTTCCTGGTAATTTATGGTTCCAAGATCATGAGGCTGTCCCCCGCCAGTTGGATAAAAAGCAGTCTCCTCTAGAACAATATATGTATTTCCTGTTTCGTCGATAGATTGTTTCACCACTTGAGATTCAAATTTCCTTATATAAACGTCATGATAATAAAGCTTTGTCGTCAAAAAGATGCACTCCAATCTTATTCCATTCTACTATCCATTTTCGTGCAAGAAAGTGAAGAAATCAAGAATCATCATTCGAGGGTGATGATTCATTTTATGAAAACGAAAGGACTATTCCAAGGTATAGGAATAGCCCCCTTTTTATTCTTTTTCATCCTGTGATGCCTTTTGTCCTACTTTATTTTTATCCTTGGAGATTTCACCGCAAGCAATTCGGTTTCCAGAATCGCCTGACGGTTGTGTCATCCCATCATCCTTTTGCTCATCAATCACAATAGTTGTCCCCTCTTTGGTAAACAGCGAAGTTTTCCCGTCTTTTAAGGTAACGGCAGGAACCATTAATTCCGCTTTTACAGATCCATCATCCTCAACAATCAGGTTTGGAAGATCACCTGCATGTGCCCCCTTAGGATGCAATAATCCATGTTCTTTATCCTCAGGATTAAAATGATTTCCTGCTGATTTAAAATCAGGAGCCTTACACTTTCCCTTATCATGTATATGTATAGCATGTTCTCCGGCTGGCAACCCCTTTAAGTCTACCTCCGCCTTTACTCCGCTGGCTTGTTCAGATAAAGTAACATTTCCTAAGGAATCACCGACCGCATTAAATATCTCAACTTTAATCTTAGTAATATTCTTTTCCAAACAACCTGTTAAGAGCAAAATCAATAAAACAATCAAATATTTCTTCATATGATAATCCCCCAAATAGCCGTTTTGTGTTAAGTTTCCCTTTCAGGAAAAGCTTATGCAAAAAAAGTAAACCTATTGATAACAAAAAAGGAACAGTTATCATTAACTGTCCCTTCTCGTTTGCTGTTGAGTTTTTAGTTTTTCTTCAAGTTCTTTCGCTTTTTTAGCTTCCTTTTTTGATACGTTAATAATCAATTTCATTGTAAGTAATGCACCAATTGCAAAAATAATAAACGTTATCGCTGCAGGTCCATATTCTGATTTATCTTCAGGAAAGTATAAGAATAAGGAAAGAACAAATGGCTGAATCATCTTTTTCTCCCTTTCTATAAAGGAATTTTCGCTACTCTAATTATAGCAACAAAATGAAGTTCACACCATTTATGAATCTTTTACTTCAATATCTTAATCCGAATAATATGGATATCCTTCACTGGCTTATCCTTATCCGTAGGCGATTCAGCGATTTTATCTACTGTGTCCATTCCTTCAATCACTTGTCCAAAAACAGTATGCCGGGTATCCAGCCAAGGTGCCCCACCATTATTATCATATGCCGCAATAATCTCAGAGGGATAACCAAGCTTTTCAATTTCTGACTTCATTGAAGGATCCAATGTTTTTTTTTGGACTATAAAGAATTGACTTCCATTCGTGTTTGCACCTGAATTGGCCATAGATAAGGCACCGCGTATATTAAAAAGGTTACTAGAGAATTCGTCTTTAAAAGGTGTACTGTAGATACTTACACCACCTGTACCATTTCCATTTGGGTCTCCACCATGTATGATGAAATTTTGGATAACTCGATGAAAAATCAGACCATCATAATACCCTTCCTCACTATGTTTCACAAAGTTTCCAACGGCCTTTGGAGCATATTCGGGAAAGAGCTTTATCTTAATCGTTCCCATTGTCGTTTTCATTTCAACTAATTTTTCATTTTCTAAGACCTCAGAGGAAAGCTGAGGATATACTCCATTTTCCAATTGATTGCTCCCTTCCTTTTCTTTAGTTTTATTATTCCTTCATTATTTTAATTTAACCTAAATGAAGTTTTTTGCTCATTGTTTTCACTTTTACCGTTTAAGTAGTAAAATAAAGCCATCAGACTGATTAGGGGGATTTACTTTGTCAGAATTAAAGATTGGTAATATCGTCACAGGAATATATAAAACTGGAAAGTATATTGGGGAAGTAACAGAGGAACGACCGCAGCATTATTTAATCAGAGTTTTAGCCGTAGTAAAACATCCTATGCAAGGAGACCTGCATAGCCCAAAAGATGCTGATGTTCTTGTCTTTCATGAACGAAGGGCACTTTCCTTTAGAGAACAAACAAATATCCCAAAACAAATGGTCAAACTGTATGATAAAGAAGTACCTGATTATCAGCATTCCCTAAAAGAAGCTGTAGAAAAGGCAAAAAAGGAACTAACCGAAAATCAAACACCATGGGCCGAAATGAGCCTGAAAATGTACGCCTCACTTGAAAAGGATTACTTTAAATAAAAACACACTAAAGGCCAAATCAGTTTGAATGATTTGGCCTTTTATGCAAATTCATTTAATAACTTCGAAAAATCTACTCGATCACCAATCGTCGTTGGCTTCGGTTTTTCTAAATAACGTTTATCCTTCTCAACTAACCTGAATATATTAAAAGTAGTCAACGCATCATCCAATGCCCGATGATGTCTGCCGGTTCCTTCCTTACCGTATTCCTGAACAGCCTTCCATAAGCCTGTTTGATTTTGATCACCGAAGAATCTCTTATATTCCATCGATAAATCTAGTTCCGTTGCATGAAATGGAAAATTCAAACCTGCTTCCATACAATTATGCCGTAATACCTTCATGTCCATATTTCCCCAAGTAACAACGGTTGTTGGATAATTCTTCTTGAACTCTTCTAACTTTCTGATGAATTCGAAGAACGAAATACCTTTGTCCACCTGCTGCTGTGAAATATGTAAGAATGATTTGCAGCGTTCAGATAAGGTTGGGAACTTCAACGGAGTCACATAAGAAGAAAATTGGTCAATAATTTTGTCATCAATAACCGAAACGAGTCCCACCTCAATAATTTCCGGAAAAAAATTCTTCATCCGAACATTTCGTTCTGGCATCGTAAATTCAAAATCAATAAAAATATATTGATGCCGATCTTTCATGATTTCACCCCTTCCTTTTTATTGTCTTGCTACTATTATATAAAGAAACCTGTACAAAAAATTGTACTAATTCTCTATTTTTTTTCATTATATCATGAAATGCACACAAATTTTTTTAATTTTATAACAATACATATATTCTCATGGATTGAAAATTAACCCATTTTTCCATCTAAATTATAATATGGTCAGTTCTTTATTTTAATGACCGCCATTGTACATCTTGATACACACACCAGCCTATCCTGCTCATCAGTTATTTTGATATCCCAAACCATTGTTGATTTCCCTTGGTGAAGCACTGTACCAATTGCGGTTACGACTCCTTCTTTTACTGGACGAACATGATTTGCATTAATTTCTAGACCCACAGCAGCTTCTGTTTCTTTGTCAACCAATTCGTAGGCGCCTATACTTGCAACCGTTTCTGCTAATGCTACAGATGCACCACCATGAAGTAATCCAAACGGTTGACGTGTTCGTCCATCTACGGGCATAGTCGCAATTACCTTACCTGGTTCCATATGCGTTATTTCCATTCCTAATGCTTCAATTAATGTATTTTCAGTCATAGTAATCTCCTTTTCCCAATACAGGTATATTTTTGATATTAGTTATATATTCTCTTTTATTATGTATTTTCCTTTTTATATTTAGATAAAGAAAAAACAGCTGCGAGAGCTGTTTTTATCAATAGTGCTAGTAATAACCTGGTGCTCCGTATCCAGGATATGGATAAGGATATCCAGGGTAACTATAAACCGGATAGCCATAGAACGGGCGTGGGTAACCATA
>JAQSXG010000271.1 GCA_029256785.1 Neobacillus sp. | reverse complement strand
ATTGAGCTAAGCGAGCGTCAAGTGTATTGCGGTTAAAGGAATTGTTTACTTGGTGTTCAAGTCGGTCAATGTAGGTTTCAATTTCTTGAAAACGTGATGCTGACTGATCATAGTCATTATTCGAATCTAATTCATTACTTATTTGTATTTTTTAATCTTGTTAATAGGTTTATCATTTTATCTCTCTCCTTAGATTAATAATTTTTTAATTCATTCCATTGTTTTTCAAAATTAACAAATGGGTCTGAATCTTCTTTTGCTACAATGCGTTTACTGCGATTCCAGTTTTTGTACACAAGATAAAGTACATATGCTGCAACCACACCAATAATCGCAGGTGCATTACTTACAGAAGCCATCAGTAGAATGAAACCAATTATCCCTAGTGCTACTTTTCCACCAGTGGATTCTGCTTTTAAAAACTGCTTATATATGAGGTACAGAAGCACCAGACTAACAAGTAAACCAATCATCGGACCAATCGTTGATAAAAAGATGATTGCAGCCATTCCGCCAGCTAATAGTAAACCAATTTTTTTCATTTTGTTTTCCCCTTTCGTTTATCTTGATTTCATCTTACCTTTTTTCTTATACTTTCATAATTGAGCCTAAGCTTGATTTTCCTCTCAGCCTTGGGACCTAGAATAGGTCAGTCCCTGACAAACGGTACCTACCACTTTTTCTAAGAATGAAATGAACATCCATTCACGTCGTGTTAAAATTTAACAAAGGGATGGTTAAGAGGAGGTTCCAGCTTATGTTAGTAAAGAAAAGTTTCCAACAACAGACAATTGGATCGGTTCAAATAGGTAACGGAACAGTTGCGCTACAAGGGGTAAAATTAAATGTTCATTGCTTTATGCTAGATGGTGTTTTAATTGATACAGGTGCAAAATCATTAGAAAAGGAATTTAAACCCTTTTTAAAACAACTAGATATTGATCAAGTGGTCATCACCCATTTTCATGAAGATCACACAGGGTGTGCAGCCTTTTTACAAAAAGAACTCCAGATTCCTATTTTTATGAATGATAGAATGCTAGATTATTGTAAAAAGAAGGCAGATTATCCCCTCTATCGGAAATTATTTTGGGGGAAACGTAAACCTTTTCAAGCAAAAGCAATCGGAAACACTTTTTCATCGCACCATGCCACATGGGACGTAATTGAAACACCCGGTCACGCGATTGATCATTTGGCATTTCTAAATCGTGAAACCGGTCAACTGTTTACGGGAGATTTGTATTGTCAGAAGAAAACAAAGGTGGTTTTGCGTGAGGAAAGCATTCCAATCACTATTGAATCCTTAAAGAAAGTTTTAACCTATGAATTTGGAGAGGTATTCTGCTGTCATGCTGGTTATTTAGAGGATGGACGTGCTGCTTTACAAAAAAAGCTAGAGCATCTAATAAATCTTCAAGGAACAATTATTAAACTTTATGAGGATGGGATGTCAGCTAATCAGATTAGCAAAACACTTTTTCCCAAAAAATATCCGATTATCTTTTTTTCTTCCGGGGAATGGGACTCCTTACACATCATAAATTCCATCTTAGAAGATCATTTAAAAAATTCATTGACTGTCTAATTTATATTCTTGAATTTTTTGTGACAAATAATTGAAAAAACATCAAAATCGATGGATATTTTTGTGATTTATATCACATCAGACCCCCGAGGATATCCCTTAAAATAACAGTAAGTTAATTCAAAGGGGGAAGTAAGATGTTTCTTACTTGGTTAATGTGTATCAGTTATTTCATTATTAGCTACTATATAACAATGGTCATTTTTGATCGACTTAGAGAAAAGGATCAGGAAGATTTGGAGATTTTAGATTCTCAACTAAAGGAATTAGCCATAAACCATATTAAACCTATGAAACAAGCAATCTAACAAAATTAATATAATCAAAAGCGACAGGTACACTCCAATAATCTGGAGTGTGCCTGTCGCTTTCTCTAGTTATTTTTTATAGGTTCTAATAATTTCGCAATATTTTCATTACCTAAATCAATCGCATTCATATAAGGGGTCATATTTGAATAGTCTTTGAGGTTCGGGTCTGCCCCAAGATCCAATAACACTTTTACCGTTTCCTCATTTTCTCCAAGTGCTGCATAAATTAATGGTGTCATACCTCCGCCAACCTCTTGGTAATCCAGATCGGCACCAGCAGAAACCAGAAGTTTAATCATTTCAGGTTTTCCTGCTTCAGCTGCAGTCATTAGCGGTGTCATCCCGTAACTTGTTTCATTGTTTGGATCCGCACCATTTTCAAGCAGCGTTTTGACCATTTCAGTATTCCCTGTTTTTATTGACCAATCCATTACTGTATACCCTGAGTAGTCCTCGACCTCTATGTCTTTTCCTTCTTTGGCCAGTTTCTTTACTCTTTCAATATCCCCATTAATAGCGGATTGAATAATTGGAGGCATATCGGTTATTTCCATTTCCATTTCCATTTCTTCTTCTTCTTCAATATATGCAAAAGGGTCAAAGGATTCAATGGCATTCAAGCCATAATAAATTCCTCCTATAAAGATGGAAAATACTAATAGGGAAACTGTGCCAAATACCCAATTCACTATTGACTTTTTCGGTTGAATGATAGGATCCATCTCTCCAAAATAAGTCTGAATTGCATCTATTCTTTTTGGCAAGGGTGGGTGTGTTGATAGAAATTCACTTAGCCAGACAAAGAAACCTTTTTCCTGATTGATTTGATTCATATACTCGACATAATTAACACGGGAGGCAATCTTTTTTCCTATGGCTAGGATCATCAGACTGTTTTTTGAAGCTCTCATGTTATCACTGTAATACGCAGCGTACCGGTCACACGTGTATTCACAGGCACGGAGGTATGTTTCTGCCACACCGGGTATCCACATCGATGGCAGGATAAATGCCATTTTTCCAAGATGGTTCCTTTTTATATGGGCAAGTTCATGGGCGAGTATAAAATGGAGTTCCTCTTCTAATCCTTCTTCTATCAAATCAAAGATTTCCGAATATACTACAACCATATTCTTACTAAAAAAGCGGGTAGCGAATGCATTAAGCACCCCACCTGACTGCATGACAAACACATCAGGAACCTTTTTAATCTCCATTTTATGACACAGTTCCTCTACCTTTTTATAAATCGTTGGGAATTGTGCTGATGATAGTTTTATTGCATTGGTCCGAATTTGTCCCATCGTTATTCCATGAAGCATGAAAGAAAGCAAAAATAAGCATAGAATAATGATTAAGCCTATAATGGAAATTGCAAAAAGCACGTATAAAAACATGCTAAAAAACAGAACAACCCAAAAATAAACTTTTTCCTTATTATAAATCAAATCTTCAGGTGTCAGCTTATGTTCGTTCAAAGATTTCAAGTCTCCTTTATTTCATTCAGATAGTAAAATTATAATAGCTTTGGAAAAGCTTGTCACTAAGCTTTTCTTTTTGCCATTTTAGTTTTTAAAATGGAGGAAACTTAAATACTACCAAAACATTAACAAACGATAATAGGCTCAAAACAAAAAAGCGGCGCGCAAAAGCTCCCTCTTCTTCAGTATTTATTTAACCTAATGGTTACAGTAAATAATTGAAAAAAGTGACAGGCTCCCTGTCACTTTTTCTCGTTAGTTTTGAATTAATTGTTCCCGGTCATCTGCTTGCGGAGGTTCCTCCATCCAACCATGTTTAATCATGATATTGGCACCGTCTTCTGCATACAGTGAAATTTCTGGGATTAGAGTGGCATATTTCAACCCTATATCCCTTCTTGGACTTGCTCCCATTGCCATGCCAAAGTTCCCAATACCAGCCGCAATCATTCCTAATACATGGAACATAATTAATTTATCTGAAAAAACAGTTGCTGTCGTATCTAAAACGGCAGAATCCCAACTCATCGGAGCTGGTAAATCTTCTTTTATTAATAAATTGCTAAAAATATCTATATACTTTTGGGAAAGTTTTTTTCCTCTTACTAAATATTGTTTTACTTCTTCATGTTGAGCCGTCTGAGCCAGCCCTGTTATTAGTGCCTTACCAAGCGCATTGGTTTGAACATTTAAAAATAAATGGCTGACTTCTACTGAAGTGAGAGTCCTCTTTTTCCCTATAAATCCGGCTAAAAAATGTTGTTTTTTTACAAAGTCAACTTTATCAGGAGTAGATAGATAGGGTGATTTTACATATGTCCCTTGTTTTAACATGATATCGCGTGTCAAATCCTGCAGCAAAACTGCTTTTAGTAATACACGCTTATGAAAATCCACCACATCTGGACGCGTGGCCAATCCAAATGCAGAAGCATTCGCTGCCATGCCAAGAATAGACAGTTGTCGTAAATACATTAACACAAATGTATCTGAAAAAAGTTTGGGGGCTTTAGGATTCACATCTTGGTCTGTAAATCCTATTGGGATAGGAAATTCTTCTCGTGTAAATATCTCTTGCGTAATCGAAAGGTTTTTCTTAGCAGTATTTAAAGTAAATTCAATAATTGGGCGAACTTCCTCGTCTTCTACCTTTTCTAGGAAATATGTATTTACACAAACAGCTAGTGTGTCATTTATATACTGGGCCCACAAACTAGACATTTCCGTAGCAGTTAAAAGAATCTTGTTTTTATCCTCCATTTGGATATTCTCCTTATTTACATACTTTAAGAATAATATATCCAAAAAATGTGAAAGTATAGATGAACTACTTCTTCCCTACTTCACCTCTTTGAGTGGTCTTATGAAATTTAGTAATCCGGCTAATAATATGAAAATGCAGCAGGGACAACAAAGGACCCACCTCTTTTTTGAAGGGTGAATAGTGAGTGTGATTATGAAAACGCTCCCTTTGTTTACCTTGTCTTTCTCACTAAAGTACATGATATTTCTTAGCTATTTCAACCCATTCGTGACGCTTATGCGTTTCCAACTTTTCACCAATTTTTTGGCGGTAATTTTCGACAGTCTTATCCGAGATAGTCAATTTACTAGCAATGTCCTTTAATGTATACCCCTTAACAGTAAGGGTAAATACCTCTCTTTCTCGTTTCGTTATCGGTAATTCTAAATTTTGAGAGGACATTGGATGATGCTCAGTTCCAAGCACACTGCTATTAAATACTTTCTGGTTTGCTAATATCTGATCAAGGGATAAAACGAGTGCATCACGTTTTAATTGTTTGATTAAATAACCATCTGCGCCCTTTTCATATGCTTTTTTTTGAAAGCTTATATCCTCAAACATAGAAAAAATAACAATTTTTGCTTTAGGTAGAGTTTTTCTTAACTTTTCCAATGTTGATAAACCATCCAATCCACCCGGCATAGATAAATCAAGGAGGACTAAATCAGCAGGAAATGTTGCTGCAATTGAAATTGCTTCATACCCATCAGATGCACATTCTTTCTTATCAATACAATAAGCTGTTTGTAATATCATAAAGAGACCATCCCGAACTATTTCGTGGTCATCAACTATTAAAAGGTTCAAACACATCCTCCCCTTCACTTTTATTCATGGAAACAAAGCCTTCCACCTTGGTAGGACCGCCTATGTTGCTCGTCCACCTAATATCGCCATCCATCATTAAGCATCGTTCATACATATGCTTAAGACCTAGGCCTTTTTTAGTCCTACTTGTTTGTACATTAAAACCTGTTCCATTATCATGGATAAGAAAATATATATATTGATATGCAGATTTTAATTGTATCGTAATAGTTGTAGCACAACCATGACGAACCGCATTAAATACACCCTCTTGAATAATCCGAAAAAGATGAAGTTCTCTTTCTCGCGCAAAGGAATTCTCTGTTATGAGGTCGATATTGATATTAATCTTTACTTGATAGAGCTCTTCCCAGTCATGAACAGACTCTAAAAGAGCATCCTTTAAACCTAAATGGTAGACAGTATCAGGTCTTAAATTTTTGGTTAACCGTTTGATATCGGTTAGGGTCCGATCCATTACATTGACCATATTGGCAAGATGACTGTCGAAGGTGCTGTCCGTAACATATTGCCTTATTCCTTCTAAACCAAGAAAAATACTGTATACACTTTGTCCAATATGGTCATGTAGTTCCCGAGCGATTTTTCTACGTTCAGCTTCCTGTGCCAACATCGTTTCTTGGACAAGGAGTTCATGAAATTTAATTTTTTCTATACTTTCACTATCTAATGCTCGTTTCATACGAAGGATATAATTAATCTCATTATTGACTTTGATTTTCTTGAGTGACATCTCAAATTCTTCTTCTATACCGGAATAAACCGCCATATGAGAATGAAAAAAAGGAACAGGATTATCAACGGTTAAAATACAGCGATTTTCATTCTCTTCAATATCTCTTTGCTGGCAATAGGTACAGTATGGAACATGTGCACCAATTTCCCATCCGGTTAAAGAATAAGCCATTTC
>JAQSXG010000270.1 GCA_029256785.1 Neobacillus sp. | reverse complement strand
GTAATGGTGCTTTTTCGTCTTTGGGACTTCTTTTCAAAGTGATTTTTTTACCAGTGATTGTCAACTCATACCAACTTCCAGATTCAGTACGTAACATATATGTCCCATCTTTTGTTGTAGAATCTATCCTATTCATTTTAATTTATTCTCTCAATTTAGTATGTGATCATAACTGTTTTATTTTCATATTTAAGATTAAACCCAAGCTGTTCAAGAACATACCTTATCGGTAAAAGATAACGATATTCGCCATCAATTAGCAGTACATGCGGCATTGCATCTTGTGAATCGTCAAAGGAAAAGACTCTACCATCTACCCGAGCTGCTCCGTCAGAAAAAAATTCCATTTTCTTTATAACGATAAATGAATTTGGACTGTACGAAGACGCCTTTCCGTACTGAGCACGTTCTCTCTGTAATTCGGTTACAATAACCTCATAGTCAAGCGAATCACGACCTATCCAATGACTTAAATCAAGGTTGTATTTTTTGCCTGACATTCTGCTGCAAACATTTAATAATTTTAGGAAACCCTGATCTGTATTATTACCTACAAGCATTTTGTCGTTGTAAATTTGATACGATATGTCAAATGATTGATTATCATATGACACTTTTGCACTGCCATTGTTTTCTAAGTTAATTTTTATGCTCTCGACCTCATTACCGGCAAAGCTGGCAGTAGAAGTAGAAAGACACAATATGGCAATTAAAATCCAAGATTTCAGTACCCTTTTTCTCATTACTTGTCCTCCCTGTTTCAAAGGTGATTCAATTACCAATTTTGTTATCAGATTCATCAAAAAAACCCTCCTTATTTCTGTCTTTTGACATGTTGATTCGATATTAAATTACGATGTGCGATTTCAGTTGTACTTACCGATATTAGATTTCCTAACTTATCGGCTACGGCTCGATTTGTATTAGGATATAAATGTCCATATGTACCAAGCGTAGTTTCAATATCTTCATGTCCAAGCCGATCTCTTACTACAAGTGCATTTTCTCCTAAAGAAATAAGCAGCGAAGCATGTGAATGCCTTAAAGCATGGGTTTTTATTCTATGCACCTTTGCCAGTTTGGCATGTTGCACAATAATATTTCTTGAAACCGACTTGTTTGTAGGCAGTCCGTTATACGACAAGACATATCTTGAAGGAACATTTTTACTTTGGATCTCATGCCACTTTTTTAAATGCTCAATTGTATCTTCATCTAATGCAATTACTCTGTTGCCGGCTCTTGTTTTGGGCTCGGTGATGTAGAACTCTTTTGCATTTTTATAATACATGGATTTATTGACCGTTAATGTTTTATTAATAATGTCAATATCACAATCCCATTCTAATGCTTGAGCTTCACCAAATCGAAGACCAGTCATAAACAAAAGCCAAATAACGATAAAGGCATAATGCTCATAGTAATCCGAAATATCAAATGTCGAAATCACTTTTTCAAACTCTTCTCTTGTCCAAAAATCGACATTTAACTTATCTTTTTTCACATTCCCAACTTGTTTGGCGACATTAGTTTGAAGCAATCCTAGTTTTACCGCTAAATCCAAACTCATTTGAAATAGTCCACAAATATTTCGGATATAGGCATTAGAATAATCTTCAGATAACTTGTTTTGCCATTTCTTCATCATAGGGGCGTTAATATCTTTCAGTTTCCTTTTGAAGAAATAGGCAAAATGTAATCTCATTGATGATACTCTGTTTTCAAAAGTCCTGGGACTGACAGACCTTTTATAATCGGGTTCAAAATATGTTTCATAGAACTCTTGATAACTCATTGTACTATTCGTTTTAACAGCAGTTTTTGAATAGTTACTCATATATTCATCATACGCTTCTTTGGCTTTCTTTTGAGTCGAGTAACCACGTTCCCAATGCCTAATACGCTTTCCATGCTCGTCATAACCGAGGTTAGCAACAAAGTACCATTTATTGCTTTTCTTATCCTGATAGACATTTGATATTTTAGGCATTTGCAGTCACTCCTTTGATGGGTGAATCAAGTCGAATGCCAAGTAATTCTTCTACTGCTTCAACAGGAACACGGCCTAGTTTTCGATTATCATAGTAACCAAAACCCTTAATAACCATTAGCCTCTTAGCTTTACGGATAATATCAGCAGATTGACTTGGCCCAAAGCCAAGTTCTATTAATTCAGATTTCGTTATCACAGTCATTATGTACTTCCTTTCTAATTCTTGTATACCTTACAGTACCTTCTCGAAAAGATATGTTATTCTCAATTCCATTGATACTGCTCCCGATTGGATTATGAAACTCTGGAATTTTACGAGAATACGTTTTACTAAACACCACATTTTGATTTGAGAAATCGAACCATTCACACGCTGTCATGTGTCTAATTATCGGCTGAATTAAGTTTTGAGATTTAAAAAAGGATTTTTGTTTATAGTTTTTGTCATCTATATTTTTTGAAAAGTACTTACTTACGTAACGACCTCTATTGTCCTTGCTATCAACATCAATTTTATTAATTTTTATAAAACCATGTCCCCATATTTCCTGAAGTTCTTTTGCTTTTATAAACGGAAAGCTAAAGAAGATAATATGATAATGAATCGCACCTCTTTTTTGCTTTTCCCAAACTGCTAAGTATTTTAATTGTTGCTTTTTGACATGAAATAAATGAAAGTTTAATCGTTTAATAAATTTACTGAACTCGTAATTTGTATATTTAATATCTTGTATATTATCAGAAAAGGTTAATGTCATAAATTTTGTTGAATTATCAAAATTGCAATCGATCAGACGGGCAATTACCCAACGCATTTGTTCATAATGCTTCTGCTTACGTTTTAAAGAGTCATAATATTCGGCTGCTGATTTTTCATCTAGATCTTTTGGTTTTTGTTTATCAGCAAGACACTCGATTTTGCTTTGCTCTTTATCGCCAACAGTAACAGCACATAAAATGGATTCATCTAAGTATTCCCAAACTTCTATCGTTGTAGGTGTTTCAATAGTCTTTACGTTGTAGCTAATGAACTCTTTTTTCAAAGCAAATCGTTCCTCTCACAACCAACTTCTACGAAACACAATTCTCTAGATGTTGTTCTATATATCAAGTTAAATATAGGCTTCTTCGAAGCCCTCAGCAATCACTATCGTTTGCACTAATCAAGCTAGTCAATAAATTGCAAACATCCGATGAAGAGTAAGCATTTTCTCTATCATGTGCCAGATCGTATTTCGCTTGCTCCCTGAAATAGCCAATAGCGATGTAAACAGCCGAATCTATAGTTTTAGGCGCTATTGATAACATAGCAGCTATATGTTTATCCATTCCATACACTTCCTTTCTTATATTTCCCGTTGAGCATAAATGCTCAACGAACCATCATCTTTTTGCAGGGATTTATTACCACTCCGTTCGGATGGCAGAGCCACCGTAATAAATCCCTGCAAAAAATGATGGCTAACGTTTATACTTCTTCACCTCCTCTATAAAATTAAAGTTCTTGTAATCGAGATATGGTGCTTCAAACGGTTTAGGTTTTGACCACCCTAAGCCATCTAAAAATATGTAGCCACTTCCCAATGTGTTTACCGCCTCTAAATCCTTTATATCCTCACCGAAGACCATTCTATATGCTTCACTGCTCATATTACCCATAGCGAGCCTTACAGACAGATTATCACGCAACTCAGTAGGTATATTGTTGGCATTGGGCTGTTGGGTACTTAAAACGCAAAATACGCCCATCTCTCGACCCTTTAGAATAACCTCGGTCAAATTAGCAATTGTTTCTGCAAAAACCTTCTTATCAGCACTTGCCCTAAATGCTCCTAGCTCGTCAAAAATAATAAATACAGGCTTTAACTTATAATCTACGAAGGAATGTCCATATACAAAGTTTTCTGCATTTTCCTTATAGCTAATGAACCTGTTTTCCATTGTTTCTTTGACAATCCTTGAAAGCTTTGCAATATTGTTTGAGTCGCTTGCCACATATTCAGCACCGATTATATTTTTAAGGCTTGCAAGGTCAGAACGTTTTGGGTCACAGATGTAAATATCCGCTTGCATTTTCATCATCTCAATTATGAGGTAGTTTAAAAATGTCGTTTTCCCCGATCCGGTCACACCTGCCAATAATAAGTGTGGTTGTTTTAAAATATTCCAATTCAAATTAGTGCTCAGGGGTAAAAGCGTTGTGCTGTTATATAGTGGCGCTGTACCTGTGATAACAATTCGACTATCTTCATGTCGGCTGAAAATATAGTCACAATATCCTATTGTATCTAGTTTTTTGTCCAGCTTTTCATCAAGCAGGGCACAAAAATGAGTATCAAAACCATTCATCTTATTAGTAAAGATATCACCCCGCTTATAGGCCCTTATGGTGATTTCCGTTTCCGTAATTAAATAACCGAGTACAGCTGAATTAGAGATTACTTTTTCCTTGCTTATTGTGTTGTCTCTATTATATTTTTCCACTGTTTCAGTTTGATAGAGGTTGTTTGATTGGAGAAAAAAAAGAAGCTGATTCTCCATGTACACATTTAATTTATTTCGCTGTTTTCTGTACCATTTCCAAATCCTAAAAATGCAGTATGCCATAGGCACTAACCATAACAAGGATAGATATGATAACGAGCGGGGGGTAAGGTGTTTACTTAGTATACTCCCCCCCCAGATTACAACGAGTGTCGCAGTAATGCAAAAATACAATTTAAAATTTATGGGCTTTTTCTGCAATAAAGATATTGTTTTGAATTGATTTTTAGTTTTCATTACTTTGTCGGTACAAAGCTGACATTGTCGGCTTTTGCTGTAACGCTCACACCCTGAGTTTTAGAAAAGTATGAGCCAACCTCTAAATTAGTAAATTGAACAGGTGCGCCAATAGGGATTTCTTCACCTTTCTCAATATCAACCAGAGGCGTTTTATGTGATACCTTAACTCGTATTTTTTCCATTTTATGTAAGGGAAGTACGATATCATAGCCGTAAGCAATTAGGTTTTCGGTTCGGCTACCATCTTTATATTCGTAAACAGGTGAAATATCTGCTAATAACATTGTTTGCCCTAATGATTTAGGGTCAATTTTTAAATCAGTAATTTTCAGCATTTTTTTAATCTCCTTCAATTTTTAATTTTGGTTAATTTAATAAAAAAACGTAATCGTTTTTTCTTCTATGTATTCAGAGAAGTGGGAAATTGAGAGAGAAAAAATTCCCAATCCCAATCCACATACAAGGATAAAAACAACTAAAGTTTTTGGCTTTATTGGATTCATAGTTTAACTCTCTCCTCCTGTATTAGAAAGAACCTTCTCCCTCCATTTGGTCATTTATATGATCTTCATCATCACCATATAAATCCCTAAACACTGCTCCTTCTTCACTTATCAAAAAATCTTCATTTTCAGCTTCAGCTTGATATTCTGTTGTTTTTTCATTTTGTGAAATATAAGGTAAATATGAATTAATAAAGATTTTCTTTCCAGCAATCAAATTATCATATAGCCTTATGCCTGTAGCTTTATGACTATGAGAAATAGCAAAAGCATGAGCCATTAATATTTTTGAAATGTAATCCGGTGTCAGATTCCCATCAGATTGAAGAATAAGACTTACATTACTAACGGCTGTTTGAGTAGGGGTGCGTAGTATAACACCTCTGTTTCTTAGCTTCCGCCACAGCTTAATAAACTGTTTATGGTTCACAATATCTTCTTTTACCATTTTTAAATCTCCTTTCATTTATTTAACGCAATTTGATGATGTTTTGCGTTATCACCATATTATCACGCAGTTAATCATACTGTCAACATCAAATTGCGTGATTTTAAATTGCTTATAATAAAAGGGATAATCTTAACAAACTATCCCTTTTATTAGTTATTTCTCTTTATTCTCTTTACTTTCCATTTGCTCAACTTGTTTTTTTAATGCATACCCAATGGCAAAACCTTGTGTTACTCTCCCTCCGCCAGTTTCTTCGCTAATCAATTTCTGTAATTTTTCTAAATTTTCTTTTGCATCAAAAGATAAAGTAATAGTCATTCTCATAATGAATAATCCTCCACTAATTTTTGCTTAAAAACCCTATACGACATACTATCACCAAACTGGTGATAAATCAACAATTCTGTTAAACACTTTTAAATAAGTTAAACATCAAATTACTCTTAAATCTCTCTTCCAAGTAAAAACTATTATCACCATAGTAAGTCCTTTAGGTTGCAGAATGGTTGCTCCTAAATAAAAAAAAGAGCGTGAATCCCTTTAATTTAAAGGCTCACGCTCATTATTAACTTATTCCCACTCAATCGTTGACGGTGGTTTCGATGTAACATCATAGACGATTCTATTGACGCCCTTTACCTCGTTAACAATTCTATTACTGATCTTCTCCAGCACGTCATAGGGGATTCTTGCC
>JAQSXG010000269.1 GCA_029256785.1 Neobacillus sp. | reverse complement strand
GGCATTGCACAACGAATACCTTCATCGTAATCTTGTGCCATTTCCATATACAGTTCTAAGTCTTCATCCATAGTTAAGCCACCTTTTTACCATTTATTATAACAGGTGCAGAAAAAATTATTGGTACTAGGTCCCAATCATCTGCAATTCATATATTTTATAGGAGGGATACACCGGAGCTCTTTGTATCCGATACCATATGAAATAGGTGATAACAAATGTATGTCGTGCATTTTTTTGAAAATAAAAATCCTCTGTTAGTTCAATTCCGTAATCAGGTTCCATCTGTAGGAGAAGATATAAAGATTAAAGGAAAAAAAGGGAAAGTTTCAAGTGTTCATAGTTTAGATGAAAGAAATGTTGAAGTCCAGATTTTAATTGAAAAAGTTATTAAAAGTAAAGCTGTTATTGACCCAAGGAAGAACAGAAGGTAATGGGCTAGGGAACGCACAAGTTAGAATTGTCTAACCTGTGCTTTTTTTAGTATCCTTTGTTTAATGAAGTAATGAAATAGCCGGTTATCGAAAGGGGAAAAGTAGTGCGAAATGTTGAGATAAGAAGGCCAAGATTAGAGGACACGGAGGAGTTACATAAATTTTTTAGAACGGTAATAGTGGATACGTTCATTAAAGAAGGCATTGGCGACAAGGTGGACGATATGGAAGAGGAAATTCGCAGCAAGGAAGTGTATTTAAAAAGTGACTTTGAAAGTAATGGGGAGAAGAGGTATTTTTTGATTGCGTTAGTTGGCGGTGAAATTATTGGTTCCATCGAATTTGGTCCTTCTAGTGAGCTCATTAATACCTGCACAGAAAATGCGTTAAAAGAGCTAAATGAGGTTGGTACCGTATTTGTTCATCCCCAGCATCAAGGGAAAGGGATAGGGAGTCTACTCTTAAGAAAAATGTATGCAACTTTGCGGGATAAGGGCATTAAAGAATTTTGTCTCGATAGCGGGTATGTTCGTGCTCAAACCATTTGGAAAAAGAAATTTGGAGCTCCTGATTATTTTCTAAAGGATTATTGGGGTGAAGGGTTTTCTCATATGATTTGGAGATTAAAGGTCGGTGACATCGGACAGTCTTAGGAGGAAATCGGGGAAGGTCGTCCGAATGGCCAGTGCTTTCGGACGAATAACTCTTTCACCAGCAGGGAACATAAATACTATTCATCAAAATACAGAAAAAAACCCCTACAACTAGGGGTTTTTTCGTGTCTTAATAGGTTACCTAAATAATATAAGGGCCAAAAAATAACGTTATCAGGAAGATATGAATCCCAACAAAATACATGATCCTTACCACACCATCCCAATCATTTATTTTTTTGGTAAGATGCGTCAATCCAAAAGAGATGATGCCAAATAGAATCAAGTATAGATACGCGCTGCCGTTAAAGGTTAAATAAGCTGGTGCATTGTGATAAATGTTATCTATAAACACCTGATTTTTCCCAACGAGTGCTGCTATAGCGTATAACCCAATTCCTGTATAATAGATCCACTTTGGATCACGATTAAGTAGTCTAGTTCTGAACATATACAGTAACACAACAAATAGAATGGGCCAGATATACCATACAAAAGAAATAGCGACTGCAAAAAAGGAGGAGGTGGCCATACCCATTGTATTCCCAAAAGCGCGTAGCCAATCATCAGAACTAACCTTGATTATTTGATTAACTGCCTCAAGATTAGCAGATGAAATATTTATCCTATTTCCATCCGGATCTAAATCTAACCAGGCAATGGTTTTTTCATCAACCCATTGCGGGTTTGTTGAAATATAAGGTGTATTGCTCCGGCGCTCTGTTGTTGTCGTTCCATCCTCATTAACCACAGCTTTATAAATATTAAATGCTTTTGGATCATTGTACTGGGTTTCAGTCAGACCATCTGCTTGAAATAATAGGGTAGGCTTATCATTGTTAAAAGTTAGAACAACATTAGAAACTTCTTTCAAATTGTTATTACCAGCCGGATCCGGTAAAACTAACTCATTAACAAGTGGTTCGTCCTGATTTGAAATCGTCGTTTGCATAAAGTAATTAAAAAACTCTGGTTTGCCCTGAGTCAATACAAGCTCTTCCAGTAGCAGCAGTGCTAATTTTTGATCATTTAAAGCAAAGGAAATGTTGTTAACAACTTTTCCTGGATCAACTGAAATTGTCGATTGATATACTGTTTTCATTTTTCCATTGGTTAATTGATGTAGTGTAAGGTCGACACCATTTAATACTGGTGTATATTCTAATAAAACGATGCCTTCTTCGTTTTCCTGTGGAGTGAGGTTAACATTATTTATATCAATATCCATCACTCTTATTGATTTCAAATTATCTGGGCTTAGTTGATATAGTACATCGTCTTTTACATAAAGAATGGCGGTTTTCAAAGGATAGAATTTCTGAACGTCCGTGATAATGGTATTTTTATCTTTATCATAAATATTTTTAAAATCAAAATATATGATAGTATCATCTTGCTGGTATATTTGCGTCCATTTATCTACTGGAATGTCGTAGGTTTTCGTTCCTTTTACGATAAAGTCCTTGCCTAATCTTGTAGTTGCTAACTTACCATCTTCAAATCTGGTAAAAAGAAATTCTCCATCATCTGTTACCTTTACTGGTGGAAGTTTATTTAAATGGGTCTCACCAATTAATAATGCTCTACTCCAATCTGGTTCAGGTGGCTCCGTTACTTTCATAAAGTTTTGATAAAATAATAAAGCTAATCCAAAAACCATGATGGTCACAGGTATAATCCAATAAAAATGTTTTGCTAGTCTTCTATTCATGTTAATCCCCCATGTTACCAATTCATATTTCTCTAATGTCTGAGTAAGTCAATATTACCATATTTTCAGATAAAATATACTATTTCAAAATTATACTCAATGACGTGTTCTTCTAATTGAAGGTAAACCAAGTTGACATCACATCATGATTTTTGTATAGTAGGTGCGAATAGTATGATTGGAGTGAATCATTTGATTTCAAACTCTGAATTGCAAAATTTAGATCTTATCGATTTATTAAGTGAGCGCCATAGTTTAGTCCGGAGAATTGCAGAGAAAGCTTGGAATAATCAAAGTGAGATTTATATTTCGAATTCTGAATGGTATATCATGGCGAGAATCTATAAAAAACAGCCTACCATTTCATATGTTACAAAAAATGTAGAAATCTCCCGACAGGCAATCCATAAGTTTATTAAGAACCTGTCTGAAAAAGGATTAGTTGAAGTTAAGAATGTCGAAAACAACAAGAAAGAAAAGTGCATTCGTTTAACAGCTTTAGGAGAAGAATGCTACGAAAAAAATGAGGCTCTGAAAGCACAGCTTGAGAATAAAATTGCAGAAAATATTGGGATTGAGCAGGTAACCATTCTAAAGGATCTATTGAAATTAGATTGGGGAATCTAATCAGCTCTAAATTTAACTAACCCCCGCTTTGTTCATTTAAGTGAACAAGCGGGGGTTTTTATTTAGCACTTAGTCAACTAAGTTGATAATATCTGAATAATAAAATTTTGTCAACTAGGTTTACATTTTTAGAAGCATTTTGATATAGTAGTCAAATCGGTATGTATTTTGGGGTTACGACTGATAGATTCTAGGTGGAAAATTAAATTACAACAATTCTTTTTATATAGGCTGTGTTAAACTTGGCTGTTGATTTGCGCTTCAGGTGCTATGCTTTCCGCGGGCTCACCCGTGAGCCTCCTCGCTGCTTCGCACCTACGGGGTCTCACTCAGCTCGTGCATCCCGCAGGAGTCAAGCACCTTTCGCTCCAATCAACAGGTTCAAAAATCAACAATATCCTTTAACACAGCCTTTATATAAAAAGAGATTGTTTCAAGGGGAAAAGGAGAATTTATTTATATGAAATCAGAAATGAATGTTAAACATCCAAAGACCATGGCATTAATCCTAATGTTAGGTGCTTTTGCTGGATTATTTGGAGAAACAGCTTTAAACATGGCGTTATCCAATATTATGGAACAATTTTCTGTAACAGCTGCAACTGCGCAGTGGCTGACAACGGGATATTTATTAACACTAGCAATATTAGTGCCAATTTCAGCATTATTAATGAAATGGTTTACGACTAGAAAACTAGTTATCGGGGGCCTTGTTATATCGCTAGCAGGTGCATTATTAGCAGCGTTAAATATCAATTTTAGCATCTTATTACTTGGTCGAGTTGTACAAGCTATCGGAACAGGTCTTTTGTTGCCGGTTATGTTAAGTGTGATGTTGCTTATTTTCCCGATTCAGAAACGTGGAGTCGTAATGGGGCTTATGGGACTTGTTATAACATTAGCTCCAGCTCTAGGACCCACACTTTCAGGGATTATTATTAGTACATTAAGCTGGCCATTTATTTTTTGGTTTAGTGCCATTGCTTATGTGTTGTTAATTCTGGTTGCAACCGTTAGAATTTCAAACGTTTCGGAAATTACGAAACCTAAAATCGATATTTCGTCTATTCTGTTTTCAACAGTCGGTTTTGGCGGATTAATCTACGCCTTGAGTACAATGGCTGAAGCATCATTCGCTTCAACTATAGTATGGGCACCATTACTAGTAGGGATGATCGCTCTACTATTATTTGGTATTCGTCAAAATTCAATGGCTCAGCCAATGGTTAATTTACGGGTCTTTAACTATCCGATGTTCACATTAGGAACGTTAACAATGTTTCTTGGGATTTTAATCATTTTAGCATCAGGAATATTATTGCCGATGTATTTAAAAGGTGCATTATTATTTAGTGCTGCGACGGCTGGGTTAATCTTACTTCCTGGTAATGCGGTCAATTTTATTATGTCACCGATTGTAGGGGGACTATTTGAAAAAATAGGTCCACGTCGTTTTGGAATTGTTGGCTTTTTCTTTGTCTTAGTTGGGAATATTGTCTTTGTTTCTACTATTTCAAGCCAAACCCCTGCATGGCAAATTGTTGTTGCGTTCATGATTTTATTCTTCGGATTAACAATGGTCATGATGCCTGCCCAAACAAATGCGATGAATCAATTGCCGCGTGAGTTATATGCAGATGGATCAGCAGCAATGAATACATTGAATCAAGTAGCCGGAGCAGCTGGTACAGCCATCGCAATTACACTGTTTACAAGTGGCCAAAACAGCTATGTACTTGATGTTCCTGGAGCTACTCAGCCAGAGATCCTAGCTGCTGGAATCAAGTATGTATTCTACTTTATTACAGGAGTTTCAGTCGTGGGATTAATAGGTGCTTTCTTTGTTAGAAAGTCAGGAGAAGGAATGGAAAAATCTCTAGCTACCGCGAAAGTAGCAGAACCTGTACGAAATTAATTGGTTTGAAACGTTTGAAAACCCCTTCGTAACTGTATTTACGAAGGGGTATTTTTTACGATGAAATCATCTTTTTCGAAATATTATTTATAATGTCGCCTCGGCTAAGTACACCAATGACACGGCCAGCACCATTGACTACAGGTAGTTTTTTGTAATGATGCATGGATAATAACCGGATCGTTCTTTCAAACTCTTCATCTGGTGATACGTAGAGAAGATTCTTTTTAGTCATAATTTCTTTTACAGGTGTATTCAACTTCTCCTGTATGATATCTTCCATTTCTCCATCTTCTATTATATAAACGAGACCGGCAAAACCCAATGGCTTTGGAGCTAGGTAGCGTAAGACGTCTCCATCAGAAACGATACCAACCAATTGATCCTTCACGTCTACAACTGGCACACCGCCAATACGATTAGTAGTGAAAATTGTTAATAATTCCTTGATTGTATTTGAAGGTTTTACAGTAAAAACCTTTGTAATCATAAAGTCTCTTACTTTCAAAATGAATCCCTCATTTCATGTTGTTACCGTAATCACTCTTGATATATCCGTATCTTAACATATTTATAATTCGCCTTGTAATTGAAAAATTTTAGACTTTTATATGTCTATTTCTATTGAATAGGAACATTAACACTCTTGCCAATAAAATTGAAAAAATATCAAGTATTACATTCTAATTGTCTGAACAGTATAATCAGGGATGGGAGCTGAGACGAATGAATAAAAAAGACATTGCGAATATTCGTAAGCAATTTAAATTAAATAATGATTTATTAAAAATCCAAGAAATTTTTAACGTCTATGTACAAAAGGAATCAGGAGAAATATATCATCATGTCACGCAACCGTTCCAAATGTTAGAACAAGAAACACAGGAATTATTTTTGGCTAATTTCAAAAAGGTATTAACAGGTTCACTTGATGCCAAGCTATTTGAACTGAAATTCATAAGAGATGTGGAAGACAGCACACAGACCTTACTCTATGAGGGTTTACAAATGGACTTAACCGAAGATTGGCAAGAGTATATGCTGCAAATTGTCGGGAAGATGTTTGCCAAAACAGTTTATGAATTTGATACGATGGTGACGTTTATCAGAGG
>JAQSXG010000268.1 GCA_029256785.1 Neobacillus sp. | reverse complement strand
ATATTGTGTGAAACAAAAATGACGGTTAACTTTTCTACTTTATTAAGAATCTTAATTTTTTCAAGTAATTCATTACGCGACCTTGGGTCAAGTCCTGCTGTGGGTTCATCAAGAACTAATATTTTCGGTTTTAGTGCCAAGATACCCGCAAGCGCCACTTTCCGCTTTTGACCGCCACTTAAAGCGAAGGTTTGTCTATCCTTCATTTCCTCGAAGTCTAAACCGACAACACCCATTGCCCATTTAACCCGTTCACGCACCTCTTTTAACGGCAATCCTAATTTAAACGGTCCATATGCAATATCATCACCAATTAATTTTTCGAAAATTTGATCCTCCGGGTTTTGAAAAACAAGGCCAACCTTTCTTCTAAGTGTCTTCATATCGACCTTTTTATTTGATAAATCCTCGCCATCGATGAACACTTTTCCCGAATCCGGTCTAATCAAGCCATTAAAATGCTGGATGAGGGTGGATTTCCCTGAACCGGTATGACCGATAATTGCGATACATTCGCCTTCATCGACAACCATACTTGTCCCCTTCAAGGCCACATGTTCCATCGGTGTTCCTTCCATATAGGTATGCGATAAATTCTCTATCTCGATTATAGGAGTCATCACCGCACCTCCTCAGCTTTTGCTTTGTTATAATTTTCGATCTCAGTAATTAGCTCATCCTCATGGATTAACTCCTTTGAGAAATCAGCAAATTGATTATGTATATGTTCAGCCATCTGACTCACAGCTGGGACATCTAATTGCAATTCTTCCAACTCTTTTCTATGTTTAAAAATCTCACGCGGTGTGCCATCCCTCACGATTTTACCATCCTCGACAACGATAATTCGATCAGCATCTGCCGCTTCAGACATTCGATGGGTAACCGTAATAATCGTCATTCCTTGGCGATTCATTTCACGCATCACTTGAAGTACTTCCTCTTTACCGAAACTATCAAGCATGCTCGTTGATTCATCAAAGACAATGCAATCAGGCTGCATCGCTAATACACCCGCAATCGCTACCCGCTGTTTTTGCCCGCCTGACAAATGATGGGGCGGTCTGTTTTTAAACTCCGACATGTTAACCGCAGCTAATGAGTCATCAATTCTTTTCCTCATCTCATCACGAGGCACCCCGATATTCTCCAACCCAAACGCCACATCTTCCTCGACAATCGTTGCTACAATTTGATTGTCAGGATGCTGGAAAACCATGCCCACTGCTTTTCGAATAGCTAACTTTTTACTATCTTCCTTCGTATTGATTCCGTGAACCCAAACATCCCCAGATTCTGGGGTTAAAAGTCCATTTAAATGCTTAGATAACGTAGATTTCCCCGAACCATTATGTCCTATGATCGCAACATATTCTCCTGGAAAAATAGAAAAGGAAACCCCTTTTAGAACAGAGACAGTCGTCTTTTCATTGATTTTGTAAGAAAATGAAACATTTTCTACACGAATAATCGGTTCCATCTAGATCCCCCTCTCTCTATATTTTAATAATATTCAGAAAAATTAACAAGTCTATTCCATTCTCATCAAGAAATATAATAGCACGATAGTAATCATCCAGCACATTTTAGCAAATTATTTTATAAAAGTGTTCAAAAAAATCGAGCCAGACCTCCTTTACTGGAGCCTGACTCTGAATACTATTATCCTTAGAATATGCAATTGGAAATATTTTAACCGGATTAGAATGCTTGTGTTAGGCTTTCAACTTTTTCATGCTAAGTTATGGAAACAAAATTAAGATGATCATCCCCACAAACATGAATGTTCAACAGCTGTTAATATATTTTAAAAAAATGATATATTGACTAGTAGATTCACATACTTTAATATTGTAGTTTGTGAGTTAACCGTGGTTCGAGAACCTCCCACGAAAAAAAACTAAGGAGAGAATTTCATATGAATATCAAAACGATTGTCGGAAATGCGATACTGGCCGCATTGTACATTGCTGTATCGGCAGTGATTGCGCCCTTTGGATTTACCAATATCCAATTTCGAGTTTCTGAAATGTTCAACCATCTAATAGTGTTCAACAAAAAGTATATTTTTGGAATTATATTAGGTGTCTTTTTAACAAACTTATTTTTTTCACCCATGGTCCAATATGACCTTATTTTTGGTGTCGGTCAATCGTTACTTGCTTTAACCATTACGATTGTATCGTCTCGCTATATTAAAGGGATGTGGGCACGAATGGCGGTAAACACTGTAGTCTTCACGGTTACGATGTTCTTAATTGCCATTGAACTAAACCTTGCATTCGGTTTCCCATTCTTATTTACATGGTTAACCGTAGCGATTGGTGAATTTGTCGTGATGGCAGTTGGTATGCCCGTCATGTATTTCGTCAACAAACGTGTTAACTTTGAAAAAATGGTCTAAAAATAAGAGCCGTTGCTTGGTTTCAATCAAGCAACGGCTTTTATTATTGCATCCAATTTGTGTGGAAGACTCCCTCTTTGTCTATCCGTTGATAGGTGTGTGCTCCGAAGTAGTCACGTTGAGCCTGTAACAGATTCGCTGGGAGTGTTTCTGTCCGGTAGCTGTCATAGTAGGCAATTGCGCTCGCAAAGCACGGAACAGGAATTCCCCGTTCAATTGCAACAGCTAGGACATGACGTAACGATTGCTGGTAGCTTTCGGCAATCTCTTTAAAGTAAGGGTCTAATAAAAGATTTGCTAATTCTGACTCACGGTCATAGGCATCTTTTATTTTTTGTAGGAATTGTGCCCGAATGATACAGCCACCACGGAAAATCATTGCAATATCCCCATAGCGAAGATTCCAGTCATATTCTTCAGATGCTGCACGCATTTGTGCAAAGCCCTGTGCATAGGAAACAATTTTACTCAAATATAAGGCTTTACGAACGGCTTCAATCAGCTCACCTTTATCACCATCATACGGCTTAACTTCTGGCCCACTAAGAATCTTGCTAGCTTTTACACGCTCGTCCTTCATAGCTGAAATAAATCGAGCAAATACAGACTCTGTGATAATTGGCAGTGGTACACCTAAATCTAACGCGTTTTGACTCGTCCACTTCCCTGTACCTTTTTGGCCAGCAGTATCAAGAATCAAGTCAACAAGTGGTTTGCCTGTTTCTTCATCTTTTTTTGTAAAAATATCGGCAGTAATTTCAATTAAATAACTATCTAGTTCACCTTTATTCCACTCTGCAAATACCTTATGTAGTTCATTTGCATTTAAACCCAAAACGTGTTTTAAGATAAAATAAGACTCTGAAATCAATTGCATATCGCCGTATTCAATACCGTTATGCACCATTTTCACATAATGACCCGCACCATTTGGTCCAATATATGTACAGCATGGGTCACCATCAACCTTTGCAGAAATGGCTTCTAGAATCGGCCTTACAAGATCATAGGCTTCTTTTTTACCGCCAGGCATTATCGAAGGACCTTTTAATGCGCCTTCTTCTCCACCAGAAACACCCGTGCCAATAAAATGAAAACCAGCTGTTGCTAGCTCCTTGTTCCGGCGAATGGTATCCTGGAAGAAAGTATTTCCGCCATCAATAAGAATATCGTCTTCTTCAAGATAGGGCTTTAATGAATCAATCGTAGCATCTGTTGCCGCACCTGCTTTGACCATTAATAATATCTTTCGCGGTGTTTCTAACGACTTAACAAATTCCTTAATGCTTGACGATCCTACGAAATTTTTACCTTCTGCTTCATTTTTCAAAAATTCTTCTGTCTTATCATAGGAACGATTATAAACAGCAACTGAATAGCCACGACTTTCAATATTTAAGGCAAGATTTTTTCCCATAACAGCTAAACCAATCACACCTATTTGTTGTTTAGACATATGTATCCCTCTTCCTTTCTTTTTCCCATTTTAGAAATACGAATGATGATTGCATGTATTTCCAAACTGTAGTTTTTCCATACCACTTATTCTCCCATACCCAAGTGGAAGTATGTGACTGATTAAGAATATTTTTCCCTAAGTAACTAATATAAATCTTTATAGGTGTTAATGGAAGGATTTCAAACCGGAGATGTTGAAGGGATAATAGATACTTTATTTTCGGTAGACCATATTTTCATAGTAGAGAGGAGATCTAAAAATGATCCAACGACCAAAAGATAATGAGTACCCAGCATATTATCAACCTTATGTGAATTTAGTGCCGAATATTGATTTGGTGGATTTACTGAAGGAAAATCTGCAAGAAACGATTGATCTATTTGAGGGTCTGTCAGAGGAAGAGGGGCTTTTTCGATACAGCCCTACTAAATGGAGCATAAAAGAGGTACTCGGTCATATGACGGATACAGAAAGAATTATGAGCTATCGCCTCTTGCGAGTTGGCCGTGGCGATCAAACACCTTTGGCTGGCTTTGAAGAAAATGATTATGTGACTGGCTCGCAAATAAACATGCTTCCGATCCGGGATATTCTCGACGACTTTATTGCGACCAGAAAAGCCACACTAACCTTAATCCAAAACATGCCCAAAGAGGCATGGGTTAACAAGGGATATGCAAATGGTGCAGAAGTTACCGCACAGGCGATTGCCTATATCATCGCAGGCCACGCCATTCACCATCGGAAAATTATTACGGAACGTTACCTATCGATACTGTAATCAATACCCCCATATTTACCCTATGGGGGTTTACAGTGAGCTGCAAAACGTTAAATAAAAGACCTAATCATCACAGTTTATTTTACAATAATGTTATTTTCAACTCTAAGAAACTTCTTTGTTAATCCAATGGCCTGGTCTTTCTAAATAACTTGGTATTTTAGTATAAACATCTCCAACTGCTGAATTTATTTGTGCCTGTGTAAGAAAGAGAACTTCAGACAAGTCAGCACCACTTAAATCTGCGTCTCTAAGGTCAGCACCAATAAAATCGGCTCTCCTCAAATCACTCTGGCTTAAATTCGATGCTATCATTAATTTCCCACGAAAATCTTCGCCTTGTAGATTTAACCCCTTTAAATTCGCTCCTAAATAGTCTGACTTTTTCTTCAAACCGTTCTTTTTACCTTTTTTATTCCTGTTAGCTCTATACATCTCACTTGATTCTATTAACAGAGAGTTAACCTTGCTTCTATGTGCCACCATATCAATTTTTAAGATCTCTTTTGGCTTTTTTATGGTTAGTTCAACCGTTTCTTCGTAAATCTTTTGAAGGCGACTTTGTATTGATTGTGTTTCCTTTAAAGTAAGGGTTTGTTTGAGATACCAGAGCATTTCGTGCAGTTGTTGAACAAGAGGGAAAACAGCAAACATTTCTTCTGCATGTTCGGTATCTTCACGCCAATCTTTATCATTATAAATTGATTGTGAAACATGCTGACCAGCACCAAAACACTCATAAGAAACACAACCACGAAAGCCATTCTCCCTCAATTGGTCGTGTATAGCACACAAGTTATTTGAGCATAAATTACGGCAAGGTTTTCCACCGTCTTTGTTAAAAGGAAAATCGGATGATTTTCCATAAGGTAACGCTACACAACATAATCCGAAACAATTTTTACAGTCCGATTTTAATTCAATAAACAATTTCAGCACTTCCTATAATCCACATATATTTTTTTAGTTTTTTTACTTAATAGTATGAATTTAATAGTCTTCGAACAGTTCAACTTTTTCATATTTTCTTTTATTAACTCGCAACGTAGAATTAGAAACAAGAGCCGCCAACCAATAACTAGCTTCAGTTCTTGCTTAAAATATCCTCGGTAAGCTCTAGTCCTAAAATACTTGACGCAATTCAATCTGACCTTCCCCATATCCTTGCGGGTCCGGCATCCGCATGGCCCACTTGATGGCTTCTTCTCTCGACTTCACATCAATCAGAATGAACCCCGCAATTAATTCTTTTGTTTCCATAAATGGACCTTCCGTAACCACAGGCTTTTCTCCTTGTTTTGGAAAAGAAAGTCGAATCCCATTTGAACTTGGATGTAGTCCCTTAGCCATCACGTGTACGCCAGCCTTTACTAAATCCTCATTGTACCTATCCATCGCTTCCATGAGCTCAGGTATCGGGAGATTTCCGGCTTCTGAATTTTTTGAAGCTTTGACAATCAACATATACAGCAAAAAATTTCCTCCTTCTTTTTTAAGGGTGAAAATCAACCTCTTTATAAATACAATGAATCTGCATCTTCGAAATCGACATATTAATAAAAAATAGACAATCCTTTGCTAGCTTATCCTCCCATTTATTTTCGTGCTAAATACAGCAAAATCCTTTTTCATATTCAACTTAAATACTTCGTTTGTAAAAAAGAGCCTCCACATATTGTAGAATGGCCCCTTTTGTATAAGTGAATTACTTCACAATATGAGGATATAATTGTACTAAGTATTCAACGTATCAAAGATATGGAAATAGACATGTAACCAACGATTTAAGGTGCATTCCTTCAACATTTTCT
>JAQSXG010000267.1 GCA_029256785.1 Neobacillus sp. | reverse complement strand
TGTTTTATAACGTTGACTTATATCAACTTATTAGAATAATCTTATTGGAGAAGGTTAGAAGCAAAGAACGGGGGGATTGTTTGTACCATAGAATATGGATGGCTGGAAACATTGTACTTATCATTGGATCGATCGTATACATTTGGTTCCTACGCCCGCATGACAGTTCTTTAGTCATCACCAGTCAATTGTTCGCACAATTGGGTGTGCTACTATTTTTTATAAATATTAATATGTATTTTATTTTCCTTGTAATCAGGAAGTCCTCGATAAGAAAAGTCAAGATTCGCCTTGCGAAGTTCTCAAGAGTATTGATGAAATGGCATATTAAGATTGCTATCTTAGGGACAACGGTCATAATCGGACATGCTGCAATTAACCTGTCCGAAATAGGACCGTTAATAGGATACATTCATTTAAAGCTTTTAAGCGGTTACTTGTCTATTCTCTTACTAACAGTCACATTAGCAGCAGGCTATCTACGACATAAAAAAGCCTCAGGATTCAGGAAAAAGTTCCACCGAACCATAGCAATGACCTTCCTAATCAGCTTTCTTATCCATATGTTTACACCAATATAAATGCCTGCACCAAAAAGGTGCAGGCACTTTTAATGTCCGCCCCACGAGGACAAAGTGGAGGAAATGTCCTTTTGTGGTGCCTGTCACCACTATTGGTGTCCTTTTGCTTCCATATATAATGCTTGGATGAATTTTTTGATGTTGATTCGTGAGTGGTTGGTGTTGTCGGTTATTTTCCCTTCTAGTTCTAGCATTTTCATTCGGACTTGGCTATAGTCGAAGAAGCTAGATGAGTAGTTTTCGAATTTAGGATTTGAATAGTCTGTTAGTCCAAGTGAGGCGATATGCTCAAGTGCTTGATGTATTGAACGGCGGATTCGTTGCTCACTGGCCTTTATTTCCTTTCGGACATCTTGTGGTGTAGCAGCTTGACCGAGCCTTTTTTCAATTGACTTTTCATATAAATCCTTAAGAGATGGAGTTTCACGAACTCCATCTTTCTCTAAATGGGATAGAATGATTAAGAGATCCAGTAAGTCCTTGTTACCACTATCACCTATGATACCGAGTTCCATTAATATGTTCTTTCCTGATTGGATAATTGGATTTCGTGTATTACCTTTAATCGTATGCGTTTCTTGTTTGTTTGTATGGTTCGCAAAGTAGCTCAATGATTTTTGGATATCAGTTAGGGAATTCTCAAGTAGTAGATGTTCCGATACCTTTTTCAAGATATTCGTCACCTCAAGGCGATTGATTGGCTTCGTGATATAATGCTCAATACCAAGCGAGTATGCTTCTCCGATCATATCCTTTGTTTCGACCTGAGAGATCATTATAATTTTCCCCTTAAAAAAGGGAGCTATTTCTCTAACTGTTTCAATCCCATCTCGATTGGGCATGAGCAAGTCGATTAAGAGAATATCGATATTTTGGGCAGCAAGAAGATCGGCATAGACCTCTGATCCATCCTCAGCTTCCCCAATAACTTTCCCAAGACCTTCCTCTTCAATAATATTAGAAAGCATAACCCTTATGGTAGCAGAGTCATCAACAATAAAAAACTTCAAAGCGCTCATCCTTCCTGAATTAAGCCTTTTTCTGGTAATCGTATTTCAAAGGTAGTCATCTCTGTATTTGCCGGATCATCTAAAAGAGTGATTATGCCACCATTCTCTTCAATAACATTTTTTATATGTGATAATCCGATTCCATTGGAAGCAATTCCTGTATTGTCAAATTTCGTTGTAAATCCTGGTTCAAAAATATATGGTTTATTTTTTGTAGAAATACCAGATCCGTTATCACTCACCATAATAATTATCATCTCTTTTGATTTGTTGACTGTAAGTATAATTTCTCCATTGTCACGAATGGCTTCAACTGCATTAGAGACAAGGTTATTAATTAAGGAAAACAGAATAAAGGTGTGGTAACGTGAATGCTTTTCAGAAATTTCCACACGGTAATTAATTTTTTTTCCAAGCATTTCCCCATAACACCTATTCGCACTGATGATAGCCGCAGTAATTTCTTCTATCTCCATAAAATCATTTAAATTGTCTTGGTTCATTATTTTTGATAAACCAGCATAGATTCTTTGGCTGTCCTTTTTAATTTCATGCATCTCACCGGCAATTCTCAAGGCATTATCTGCTTGTTGATTTTTGCTTACATTTTTTAAGTCGCGGTATAGTTTGTAGCAAGCGCTAGTTAATTCCTCAGCATTCTTAGCCGTTTTCTTCAGTTGAATAGATTCTACATATAAGTTAGAGATTAATAATAGAATCTCTTCATTCCTCCGACGCTGCTGTTCCTCAGCTAGCTTTGCTTCTCTTAATATTAATATATTAAAAAAGCCGAGGACGAAGAAGCTACGAAAAATGGCAATCCCGCCAATAATAACAAAGGTTGAAAAAGTGATTGCCGTATGAGAGTAAATGTTACGAACGGAAATCTCCACCATACTTGCGATTACTTCAATTATTACCCCAAGCAGACCAATGTAAAAGGGACTTTCATAAAGTGCCGTAATTTTAAAAAGGTAAAAAAGACAAGAGTAAACTAAATAATAGAAGAAAACAGGGAAATGTAGGGAAAGGGCATCTGCTCACTGAACTGAATCTGCTTGCAATCCCGATAGGAATATCCGGAATAAAACGACAGCGGTTCCGACTAATAATCCTGAAATAATTGGATGTATTTTTCGCAACCATAATAATATAAAGAAAAAAATAGGAGTTCCCAGGCTAACCCTTAAGTCTCCATCAATTGGATAGAATTTCATTTCTCCTGCAATTGGGACAGCGATAATCATAAATATATAGGCTACTAGTTTTTCACTCATGTGATCACATCCATATAAGAGCTTCTTGACTAAGACTAGATTACCTTAGTTTTTAACTGAAAGGCAGAAAGTAATATTGACAAATTTATTAAGGTTTACATTCGACCTGTTGTTTCTTGTAGTTTTTTGTAGTCCTTTATATATGATTTAGAGGAACAAAGGAACAACAATAAAGGTTTCATTTGTTCGCTTTGCCATTATCTTACTATGTAGCCTTACAGATTGAAAGCTAGTTCATCAAAGAGACATATTTTTGTGAAGGAATTCACAAGGGTAAGTCACTTGAAAGCGGGTGAAATGTCCTCAGATTGCTGTAGCTTTGGTTAATAAAAAAATAATTTTACCTTATGGGGGTAACCAGGATGTTTTGGATTCAATTTTTAATCGTACTGGCATGTATTTTTATTGGAGCACGGTTAGGCGGAGTTGGACTTGGAGTAATGGGTGGTGTGGGATTAGCCATTCTGGTATTCGTTTTTGGACTACAGCCTACATCCGCACCAATCGATGTAATGCTAATGATTCTAGCGGTTATCACAGCTGCTGGTTCTTTACAGGCATCTGGCGGGATGGAGTATCTTGTCCATCTAGCTGAAAAGGCATTACGGAAAAATCCTACGTATATCACATACATTGCACCAATTGTAACGTATGTATTTACATTCTGTGCGGGAACGGGTCATGTGGCTTATTCCGTTTTACCAGTAATCGCTGAAGTATCTCGTGAATCAGGTGTTAGACCAGAAAGACCAATGTCAATTGCCGTTATTGCATCGCAACAGGCAATTACAGCTAGTCCAATCTCAGCAGCAACTGTAGCATTACTTGCTTTATTAACAGATTTTGATGTGACTTTACTAGATATTTTGATGATAAGTATTCCTTCAACCTTTATCGCTTGTATGATCGCAGCTTTTGTATCAAGCAAAATGGGTAAAGAGTTAAGTGATGACCCTGAATACCTTAAACGTTTAGAAGAAGGACTTGCACCAATTAAAAAGGATAAGAAAGAATACAAAGCCAATAAAGGCTCAAAGCTTTCTGTAATGCTTTTCCTCCTTGGAGCAATACTCGTTGTAGTACTTGGTTCATTTGAAGCACTACGTCCGAGCTGGATCGTCGATGGCGTGGAAACAAGAATGTCTATGCCAATTTCAATTGAGATTGTCATGCTTACGATTTCAGCCCTAATTATCATTTTCTGTAAACCAAAAGTTGAAGAGATTGTTTCAGGTAGTGTATTTAAAGCTGGAGCAGCAGCAGTTGTCGCTATCTTTGGTATTGCTTGGATGGGAGATACTTTCTTCCAAGGAAACATGGAGGCAGTTTCAGGATCCATTTCAGACCTAGTAACAGCAGCACCTTGGCTATTCGCGGTTGCTTTATTCGGACTTTCAATCCTGCTTTATAGCCAGGCAGCAACAATTAGAACACTAATGCCTTTAGGAATTGCATTAGGAATCAATCCAGCGCTACTTATTGCTATGTTCCCAGCTGTAAACGGTTATTTCTTTATTCCAAACTACCCAACAGTAGTAGCAGCTATTAACTTTGACCGTACAGGTACAACAAGAATCGGTAAGTATATTTTAAATCACAGCTTCATGGTGCCAGGTTTAATAGCAACAGTCGGTGCAGTTGCGATTGGTATTTTACTAAGTACCATCCTACTCTAATTTAAAAAAGGGCTGTTTTCGTAAAGATTGTTGTAAAAACCCAAAAGTCGGTTTTTACGTTTAAATAGCTATTTGGCACTTCGAATAAAGTTTGCAAGCTCTTTTCTCTAAAAAATCTGCCTTAACAGGAGAAAAAAGCTTAATGACCCATAAACCAGTTCTAAATAGCAACAAAGTTTGAGAAAAGAGCCTTGAAAAAATAAAATGAATTTGGAGATGACAAGAAATGAGTTGTTCAGAAAATTTCCGTATTGAAAAAGACTTCCTTGGTGAAAAAGCGGTTCCAGCAGAGGCGTATTATGGTGTTCAAACAATGCGTGCTGTTGAGAATTTTCCAATCACAGGATATCGAATTGATGAAGCTCTAATCAAAGCAATTGCAATGGTGAAAAAGGCATCGGCGTTTGCCAATGCAGAGATCGGTCAATTGGATAGACAAGTGGCGAATGCAATCATGGATGCTGCTGATGAGGTACTGGAAGGGAAACTGCACGATCAGTTTATTGTAGATCCAATTCAAGGTGGAGCGGGTACTTCCATCAATATGAATACAAATGAAGTACTTGCAAACCGTGCGCTTGAGATAATGGGTGAACAAAAAGGTAATTACAAAAAAATTAGCCCTAATACTCATGTCAATATGGCGCAATCAACAAATGATGCTTTTCCAACCGCAATCCATTTGTCCACCCTTATGACATTGGAAGAGTTACTTGTGGTAATGGAAGAGTTACACTTAACATTCATGAAAAAGGCAAACGAATTTGACGGTATTATTAAAATGGGCCGTACCCATTTACAGGATGCAGTTCCAATTCTTCTTAGTCAGGAATTCGAAGCCTATGCAAAAGTATTAAGAAGAGATATTAAGCGGATAAGTGCAACTCGTGAAAATTTATACGAAGTGAATATGGGCGCTACTGCAGTTGGAACGGGTCTAAATGCTGAACCAGAGTATATTGAAAAAACTGTGAAATTCTTAGCAGAATGCACTGGCTTACCAATTAAAGGTTCAGAGGATCTTGTTGACGGAACGCAAAATACTGACGTGTATATCGAAGTTTCTGCAGCACTTAAAATTTGCATGCTGAATATGTCAAAAATTGCAAATGACCTACGGATGATGGCATCAGGTCCACGTTGCGGTTTAGGTGAAATTAACTTACCAGCACGCCAGCCAGGATCTTCCATTATGCCTGGAAAAGTAAATCCGGTAATGGCAGAGGTATTAAACCAAAGTGCATTCCAGGTAGTAGGAAATGACTTGACTATTAGCATGGCATCAGAAGCAGGACAATTCGAGTTGAATGTAATGGAACCAGTTATTGTCTTTAACCTATTGCAGTCTATTAAGGTAATGACAAATGTTCTAACTGCGTTCCGCGAACATTGTCTAAGCGGGATCACTGCTAACAAAGAAAGAATGGAAGCTTACGTGAATAATAGTGTGGGAGTTATTACAGCTATTAATCCACATGTCGGATATGAAACAGCTGCAAGCATTGCTAAAGAAGCGATCGAGTCAGGCAGACCTGTCCGAGAGATTGTACTTGAAAGAAACGTGTTAACAGCCGAAGAACTCGATACAATCTTACATCCATTCGAAATGACCAACCCTGGTATCGCAGGAAAAGAACTACTAGAGAAAAAACGTCTTCAAAAAGAAGCAGAAGAAAAAGAATTGGTATTGGTATAAACCTAGTTTAAAAGCTTTGCGTCAAGCTCTTTCAATGAAAACGCTTGGCGCTTAGCCACTTTATAAAAATAAGAGATTACAATCTCATGATTAGCATCCTAAGGAGGTACAACGAAATATGGAGCATGGAAAAAACCAGCACTTCATCCGAAAACTGCATTCTTTATCGGGGATTATTCCTGTAGGCGTATTTATGACTGTACATTTATTTATTAACTATAC
>JAQSXG010000266.1 GCA_029256785.1 Neobacillus sp. | reverse complement strand
CTCCGTTGCCATGGAACTTCAAGAAACATTTTGGAGCAAATATTATGGTTCACTAACAGATAAGTTTGGAGTGGAGTGGCAATTTAACTTAGATAGTGGAGAAGAGTATTAGAAACTAAAAAGGATATAGGATACTTCCTTCTCTGGGAAGATCCTATATCTTTTTTCATTTACGATGCTCTAAAAATTTTGACGATGTTAACAACAAGTACTTTTGTAATGGAATAGGCAGGAATAACAAAGATGATTCCAATAACCCCCATCAGACTGCCTGCTGTTAAAATTAACACAATGATGGTCAATGGATGGATATTTAGTGTTTTGCCCATGATATTGGGCGAAATGACATTTCCTTCAATTTGTTGTGCGACTAACATAATAATGGCTACAAACAATACCTTTGATGGATCTTGAAATAAGGCCACTAAAAAAGCGGGAATAACGGCAATATATGGGCCTAAAAAAGGAATGACATTGGTAAACATACCGAACATCGCTAAAACTAATGAATAGTTCAAACCAATAATTAAGTAGCCTACTAATAGAAGTAAACCAACAATTACACTTACGAGAATTTGACCTTGTATGTAGGTAGCGATGGTCTTGTCGACATCTTTTAATATGTTTTTAACGTGTTCCTTTTTAGATTGTGGAGCAAAAATTGCTACACTTGGAGCAAACCGGTCACTATCTTTCAACATATAGAATAAAATAAAAGGAACAAGCACTAAGTTGAAAATGGTAGTAATAAAACCGCCAATTAACCCAAAGACCCCTAGGATTCCATTGGCTATATTCCCTACATTTGATTCAATGGTTGATTCTAATTCTTCACTCGCATTTAGAATGGCTTCTTGGACGAAGTCTGGGAAAGTACTTTTATTTTCCTGCACGTATTGAACCCAATCTGTAACGGTCGCAACCATTGCTGGCAGATTATCAATAAAATTTTCTAATTGATCATTGAGAATAGGAGCAACTAATTTAATAACACCATATATAAATAGAATAATGGCGACATATGCTGCAATAATCGCTAACCATCTGGGAGTATTCTTAGATTCGAGCCAGGTAACTAATGGTCGGCATAAATAAAATAAAATACCAGCTAAGACAAAAGGTAAAAAGATTGTTTTTAACAGAACAACAATGGGCGTTAAAATAAATTGGTTCACCCTTACTAAATAGACTATTAGTAAAAATAAAATGATGGCGATCATGATTTTAAACCATCTTTTTTCTATCAATGACATGAACTTTCCACTCTCCCTAAGGCTTGCTAATATTTTCCTCTCTTGAATATAACAACTAATTCGAAAAAAACCAATAGGTTTAGCTAGTGTTTCCTGTGTTTGTAGTCTAGTGGTTTTATATGTAATTAATATCCAAAATTTACCCTGGAATTACTTTGACAGATAGAGTAATTTCTAGTAAGATTACTCTATCAGATAGAACAGTGAATAAACAAGGAAGTGATACCATGGTCAGAAGCGATATTATACGTGGACACTTAGATTCCATTATCTTGCGCCTGATATTTGAACGGGACAGATATGGATATGAAATATCAAAGGAAATCAGTTTACGAACAGACAACCGTTTTCAGGTAAAAGAAGCAACACTCTATGCTGTTTTTCAACGATTAGAGAAAAAAGAGTTCATTCAATCTTATTTGGGGAATGTCTCTCAAGGGGCAAAACGAAAGTATTACAAAATCACGAAGCTTGGAAAAGCCTATTTAACAGAAATGATTGACGAATGGATAGAAACAAAACGTATTATCGATATCTTTAGTGATGCAAGATGATGTCTCGCAAAGTGGTTGGAGTATCTTCTTCTTCAGGCTTGTCAATTCACCGAGTCATAAAAGGAGGTATTCAATAGATGGAAGAAAAGAAAGTCTATATTCTTTTTACGGCGACAGGCTCATGGTTAACAAAACTCATTCAATTATATACTAGAAAAATGTATAATCACGTATCCCTATCCTTTGATGAACAATTAAATGAAACATATAGTTTTGGTCGAAAGAAAGCGCACAATCCATTTATTGGAGGATTTGTACGTGAAAAAGTAGCCGAAGGTTTATTTAAGAAGGCTACCTGTGAAGTATATAGTTATACAATCCCTGAAGCAGAATATAACCTAATGAAACAAAGGGTTCAATATTTTGAAGCTAAGAAAGATTTGTACAGATACAATTTTTTAGGGTTATTTGCTATTGTTCTTAATTATGATTTGAATAGAAAAAATGCATTCTTTTGTTCGCAATTTGTAGCAACTGTCCTTAATGAAAAAAAACGTGTCATTGATAAATCACCTAACCTGTGTACACCTCAAGACTTAATGGACGTGAAGCATCTTCAATTAGTATACCAAGGTCCATTAAATGCATACCCTTATCAGGATAACAAGGAAGAATCCCTTGATACCTCTCTAGAATTAAAACCCTGGAATCCTATACTTTATAATTCCCATGATTATATTAATAGTCCTTATGTCTGATGCTAAAATAGGCAAGTGGGACGTAAAACGGACGTCCAAATTGGAAGTCCGTTTTTTATAATATTATGCCAATTGTTGTTCGGCGAATTCTTGATATAATGCATGTGTTTGTGTTAATTCGTGATGGGTGCCTATGCCTGTGATTTGTCCTTTTTCGATAAATATTATTTTATCGGCATCGACAATTGTAGATAAACGATGGGCAATGACAAAGGTAGTCCGCCCTTCCATTAGTCTGGTTAACGCCTGCTGAACCACCCCTTCGGATTGACTGTCCAAACTAGCCGTTGCTTCATCCATCATCAGTATTTTAGGATCTCGTAAAAAAGCACGGGCTATGGCGATTCGTTGTCGTTGTCCACCAGAAAGCTTTACACCTCGCTCACCAACATCCGTATCCAATCCTTTCGGGAACGACTGTATAAATTCATCAGCATAAGCCATTTTTGCAACTTCCCAAAGGCGCTCATCTGAAATATTGTCACCCTTATTTAATCCGTAGCATAAATTTTCACGAATGGTGCCAGCCATCATTGCACTTTCTTGTGAAACATATCCAATTTGACTTCGCCATGAGGCAATCGAAAGCTTACTTATCGGAATATCACCTATTCGGATTTCACCTGATGTAGGTTCGTAAAACCGTTCAAGTAAGCCAAACACGGTTGTTTTACCACCTCCGCTTGGTCCAGCAAAGGCAATCATTTCACCAGGCTGAGCTTCAAATGAAATGTTCGAAAGAACAGGCTCTTCTTCACTATAAGCAAAAGAAACGTTTTGAACCTGAATCGGTTTGTTGGTAATATAACTTCTAACCCTGGTTGTCCCTCTTCAGCAGGCAAGTCTAAAATGTCAATAATCCGCTCGGTTGCACCCTTTGCTTTTTGTAATTGAGTAAAAAACATCGCAAACGAGGTAATCGGAAAAATGATTTGAAATAGGTAGAGTAAAAACGCAACGAGTGAACCTGTCGACATGGTTCCATTAGCGACCCGCATTCCGCCGTAACCGATAATTGTAACAATAACAACCATAACAACAAGATACATAATGGGAGAAATCAGTGCTGTAATTCGTGCTTCTTTTAGTCCAAATCCAAGTAAACGTTCGATACCAGATATTCCTTTAGCCTCTTCGTAGCTTTCTGCAGTTGAGGATTTCATTAATCGGATTTCACTAAGGGTTTGCTGGATATTCCCTGTGAATTTGGCGGTTTCATCCTGTAATCCCCTTGATATTTTAGCCATTTGGCGACCTAGAGGGAACATAACGGCCAATGTCAAAGGAACAGAAATTAACATCAGCAGTGTCATTTTCCAGTCCATAATAAGTAAAATAATAATCGCACCGATTATGGAGATGATACCAGTAATAAATTGGGGAAAGTAACTTGAAATTAAGTCACGGACAATACTTGTATCGCTGATAACACGACTAACAGTTTCCCCGCTTGATTGTTTATCAAAATAGCTTACAGGTAGACGAATTAGTTTTAACCACATCCGTTCACGCAGTCTGGCAACAATTTTTTGACCGACAAGGCTTAGTAGGTAAATGGAGGTTCCGCTGATAATGGCCTGGAAGATAAATGCGACTCCAATCCCGATGATGAGTGGGACACTTAATGAAGAAACAGAAAATCCATCTACTAAGTTTTTGGTAAGAACAGGTACAAGAAGACCAGCAAGAGTGGTAATTAGGCTTGCTGATATACCAATAATAAGTGCTAACTTAGGAATTTTAGTTGTTAGTATAAGGGAGAAAAAGGGTTTTAAACCACGTTCTTGTTTTGGCATTTTCTATTGCTCCTATCATATGTTGCTAGAGTTGTTACAAACCTGCTATGTATCATTTTACCTATAAGTGAGAGAAATATCTAATTTAGAGGGCATTGTGTAACATTCATGCAAAGTAGTCAGTCTAAAGGGGTAGGAGGTGCAACAAATTGGTTATGATGAAAAGACTTTCTTTGATTTTGATTCTTTTATTGTTAACTTCTTGTGATGATTCAAAAAAACATGAAGTACAACAGATAGATGATGTACAAGGAAATCAAACTGAATTAGAGCAAGAAAAGGATAAATCTCCTGCGTTCATACTTAATGAGATAATTGAGAAGGCCAAGAGAGGCTTGGTCAAAGGCAGTGCGTTTAATGTACTAGATAGCGAGATAAATCAGGTAAAGGAAAAGTGGGGAGAACCTGATAGTGTGGATCGTGCAGGTTCTGGCTATTATGCCACCTATAAAAAGGAAGGTATTACCTTTGGTTACAATGAGAAAGGTGAAATCTTTGATGTGCGTTCTTATTCAAAAGAGCTTAATAATCTCGCATTTACTGACATAGAAGAAGTAGCAGGAAGTCCCAAAGAGAAGAATGAGTACAATAATGATTATATTTATACTTATGAAGTAACCTCGGATATTCAGTTGAAGTTTGTCGGACCTAAGAATTCTGGTAAAGTAGATCATATTTCTGTGTTTAATCAAAAAAGGACGATTTTATTGGAGGACCCCTATCTCCTAGAAATTAAAGGGAAGTCGAATCAGCTTTCCAGCACTGCTTGGACATCAATGCAAAATTGGCGTAAACAAATCGTTAATTTTTCAAGTGGTCAAGAAAATGTCTTCATTAATGGCCCGAATAAAAAGATGGTTGCGCTGACGTTTGATGATGGTCCGGATACCACAACTACATTGGCGATTATTGATATTTTAGATGAATATAATGTGACCGGAAATTTCTTTTTTGTGGGGAGTAATGTCGAAAAACACCCTGAGATTGTGAGGGCAGCCTATGAAAAAGGAAACCTAATCTTTAGTCATAGCTACAACCATATCGATTTAGCTAAATTAACTAAAGGTGAGTTGCTGATTCAAATGAAAAAGGCAGAAAAGGCAATTGAGGAGGTTATTGGCAAACGTTCAGCTATGTTACGTCCACCATACGGAGAAACAGATGAACTAGTTGCTGCAGTTGCCAAGGAACAGGGGTATTCGATAGTTTTATGGTCGATTGACACGCTTGACTGGTCACAAAAGGAAGCGAGTAATATTGTAAAAAATGTAATCGACAATGGTAGAAACGGAGATATAATCTTAATGCACTCAACAGAAGAACAGAGTGAAACAAAAAAGGCACTACCGTTGATCATTGAAGAATTGCAGAAAAGGGATTTTGAAATAGTTGGTTTGGACGAATTACTTAATGTGAAGGCTTATAAATAAAAGGCTAGTTAATACCCAACTCTGATGATTTAGAACTCTGTTGATTGGAGCGGAAGGCACGAAGACTCCTCGAAAATGCTATCGCATTTTCTTCGTGCATGGGCAAATTCAAGGATGCTAATCAATGTCCTGCGGGAAGAACAAGTCACTGGAGACCCCGCAGGAGCCGAAGCGACGAGGAGGCTCCCGGACTGCCCGCGGAAAGCGAAGTGCCTCGTGACAGGCAAAGACCGCCTGTCCCTGCGATGATTTTTCAAAGAAGCCTTCCTTAGTGGAGCTCCAATCAACAGCAAATTATAAAAACATAAACGAAAAAAACACATCTCGGAAAACCCGAGAGATGTTTTTTTTGGACAGCTATTGGTTTGTTAACTTCTCCAGCTCTGCAAAAACTGCCTCATAATCCTCTTTTTTATCAGCTTTAAATGAGGTATTTATGTAACTAATCACACCCTCTTTATTAACAACAAACACAGAGCGAATGGCAACTTCGCCTTTATCGTTAAACACCTTATAATCTTTAACAGTCTGCCTATGCCAATCTGAAACTAAGGGATAAGGCAACTTTCCCATACTTGCCGAAAAGACATTGTGTGAATGAATATGATCGACACTTACCCCCAATACCTCAGCATCTAAGGCTGCTAATCTTTTGTAATCCTCTTTCCAAGAGGAAATTTCTTTGATTCAGCCAGGTGTGAAGTCCATACCATAAAAGGCGAGGACAACATTTTTTTCCCCAATATAAT
>JAQSXG010000265.1 GCA_029256785.1 Neobacillus sp. | reverse complement strand
ACCTAATGCTAAAGCGCCGCCACTTCCCCCTTCACCAATAACAATACAAATAACAGGGACCTTTAGTCCGGCCATTTCGAATAAATTACGGGCAATGGCTTCACTTTGCCCTCGTTCTTCAGCCGCTTTACCCGGATATGCGCCCTTTGTATCAATGAAACAGATGATGGGACGGTTAAATTTATCCGCTTGCTTCATTATGCGGAGTGCCTTTCTATTTCCTTCCGGATGCGGCATTCCGAAATTCCTACGAATATTTTCCTTTGTGTCTTTTCCTCGCTGATGCCCAATTATCGTTATCGGTAACCCTCTAAATTTTGCAACACCACCAACAATTGCTTCGTCATCACCAAAGGCCCTATCACCATGACATTCAAAGAAATCATCAAATACGTGAGCAATATAATCTAATGTGGTTGGCCGATTAGGATGACGAGCAATTTGAACACGATCCCACGGTTTGATATGTTCATATATATCTTTTTCTAATTTTTCAAGCCGCAATTCTAATTTCTCAATTTCAGATGACAAATCAACATCAGCTGATTTTGTAAACTCTTTTAATTCAACAATTTTATTTCTTAATTGTACAATTGGTCGCTCAAATTCTAATTCTCCTACCAATTTATTGCACCTCCAGGTTGATGAATTTCAAGTATGGTCGTGATTTTTTCTACTAAATCTAGTCTAGAAATAATCGCATCAAGCTGACCATGCTTTAAAAGAAATTCAGCTGTTTGGAAGTCTTCAGGAAGCTTTTCTCGAATAGATTGTTCAATAACTCTACGTCCTGCAAAACCGATTAATGCACCAGGTTCCGCAAAGTTATAGTCTCCTAAGGATGCAAAGCTCGCGGAAACCCCCCCCGTTGTTGGGTGGGTCATAATCGAGATGATTAACCCTGTATTATTACTGAATCTTTTTAATGCGACGCTGGTCTTTGCCATTTGCATTAAACTAAGTGCACCTTCTTGCATCCGTGCACCTCCAGATGCGGTAAAAATAATAAATGGAACAGACCTTTCATCCGCCTTTTCTATTGCACGGGTAATTTTTTCTCCAACTACAGATCCCATGCTACCCATTCGGAAAGTTGAATCCATCACCGCAACAACTACTTTATTTCCATTGACGGTGCCGCTACCAGTAACCACGGCTTCATTAATTTTACTTTTCAGACGGTCTTTCTCTATTTTTTCAAGATAGTCAGGAAAGTCTAATGGATTTTCTGAGATCATATATTCATCAAACTCTTCAAAACTTCCTTCATCTAAAAATGTAGAAAGTCTTTCCTTCGAATTCATTGGAAAGTGATAACCACAATGTAAACAAACTTTTAAGTTCTTTTTAAGTTCTTTTGTGTACACTATGGTCTTACATGACGGACACTTCGTCATTATTCCTTCAGGTACATCATTCTTTGCTGCCTCTGTAGGGATCGTTGCATATTTTTTCTTTTTATGGTGGTTGTTTTTTGTAAAAAGTTCTTTTAGCAAGTGGTTTAAACCTCCCTCATTAGAAAAAATCTACCAAATGGAAATTTTTTCTTCTCTTTTTTTTAGTGTTTCCTTAAATACTACACCTTCAAACCTGGTTTCTTCACTTAGGTGGCCAGACCACTTAGAAAACAAAAATGCCCATTTTGATCTGGGCTCAGACGGCTTGTCTTCAACTATATAGGAATATCAATAAAAAACTTGTTAGTATTTGTCGCTTGAAACAGACAAATTTCTTAGCTTTCGATAAGTATTAAGGGTTCTTTCCTCATCTTTTTCTGCTAAGGCATCAATTAATAAAAGGAAATCATTTCTATTAAGATCATCGTTTTTAATATGAAGTGAGTAATAATAATCCTTTAGGATTAGCCATATCCTTGAAAACAGATGATTATCTGCTACTTCTATAATTCGGCTAAAAAATTCATCATCATCTATACGATCGGATTGGACCCACTCTTTTAACTTTTCTAATTGATTATTATTGATTCGGTATAATGCTAACCGGAGACAGTCCATCTCGATTAAATTTTTGGTTTCAATTACATCTAGTTTTGCTTTTTCATCCTGAAGGATAAATGTCCCTAAAAGTTGGACGAGTTGATTTCCACGGAAGTCCCTAATAAATGTTCCTTCCCCCCGCCTTGTTTCAATTAATCCTAGTAATTCTAATGCCCTTAATGCTTCGCGAACAGAAGAGCGCCCGACATTTAGGCGCTCAGACAATTCACGTTCTGATGGGATTTTATCTCCTGATATTAAACCATCAGCAGTTATCATTTCTCTTAGTTTTTTTACAATTTCTAAATATACCTTTGTATTCGCCACTTACATTATCACTCACTTTTACCAATAATAGCGAGCCTCATTGTCTTTTCTTTCACATCTTCTGGATCCACCTTGATGCGGGCTACACCTGTTTCCATTGCAGCCTTTGCTACCGCAGCTGCAACTTCTGGAGCAACTCTTGGATCAAATGGTGCAGGTATGACATAATCTTCATTTAACTCTTCTTCACTTATCAAACTGGCAATTGCGTTAACAGCAGCCACCTTCATCTTTTCATTGATATGTGTGGCGCGAACATCAAGAGCACCTCGGAAAATCCCTGGGAATGCAAGGACATTATTTACTTGGTTGGGAAAGTCAGATCTGCCAGTACCAACTACTCTTGCTCCTGCTTCCTTTGCCAAATTTGGCATAATTTCAGGATCAGGATTAGCCATTGCAAAAATGATTGCGTCAGAATTCATCGATGAAACCATTTCCTTCGTGAGCGCACCTGCAACCGATACGCCAATAAAAACATCTGCACCTTTTATGACATCCTCAAGACTACCAGTTAGGTTATCACGATTTGTAAACTTTGCTACTTCCGCTTTTACCACATTCATCCCTTGTGGGCGTCCTTCATAAATTGCCCCTTTTGTATCACACATAATGATGTCTCTGACGCCAAAGGCGTGTAGTAGTTTAATAATGGCAATCCCTGCAGCTCCAGCACCATTAGCAACAACCTTTATTTCGGTCATTTTTTTTCCGATTAGTTTTAGTGCATTTACTAGACCAGCTGCAGTAACAATTGCTGTTCCATGCTGATCATCATGAAAAATAGGAATATTTGTTTCTTTCTTTAACCTTTCTTCAATAACAAAACAATTTGGGGCAGCAATATCTTCAAGGTTCACGCCGCCAAAAGTAGGTTCAAGTAACTTTACGGTTTCAATAATTTTATCAACATCAGTTGTGTTAAGACAAATAGGAAATGCATCAACACCAGCAAAGCTCTTAAATAAGACTGCCTTACCTTCCATAACCGGCAATGCTGCTTCCGGTCCAATATTCCCTAGTCCCAATACAGCTGTACCATCAGTAACAACAGCTACCATATTGCCTTTCATCGTATAGTCATAAACAGTTTCCGGTTTTTCATAGATTTCCTTGCATGGTTCAGCTACTCCTGGTGAATAGGCTAAACTTAAATCTTTTGCATTTCGGACTGGTACCTTAGACTTAGACTCGAGTTTCCCTTTGTTAATTCGATGCATATGTAATGCTTCTTCCCGTAAAGTCAATTTATTTCACCCCTCAAGTTTTTACAATAATAATACGATGGTATGGCATATTATTAGAGTGGTCAGACCACATATATCTACTAAACACTATATCATATCTTCGAAAGTTGTAAAGAATTATTGTTTCAATACCACATTGTCCACACCAAGGAAATCTTGTAGCAGACCTAGTAATTGCTGGCTCGGATCGATATTAAATTCGTTTCCTAATCTGATTGTTTTTCGACTTTTTTCATAGTGGAGAACCACTCTTGTCTTACCCTTTCTACCCTTAAAATAGTCTTTTAATTGCTTTAATGAAGTTTCATCCTGTTTGTCCTCTACTATTTTTAAATAGAGAGTAGATTGTTCTTTTGTCTTTTCAGTTAACCAGCTCTCTATTTCAGAAACATGTTGTATGATAAACTGCAGTTTTTCTTCACGTTCTTCCAGTTTCCCTTCAATAACGGCAAATTCTCCTTGATGTAAGAACTGAGAAAACCGTTTAAACACCATTGGAAAGACAACTGCCTCCATATCACCACTCGAGTCACTAACATGTAAAAAGGCCATAGAGTCGCCTTTTTTTGTACGAATGGTTTTTATTGACGTGATATAAACCCCTGAAACAACGCGTTTTTGATCTTTTACTAAGTCAAATAATAGTTTGGCACCAGCTTTTTTTAACCTTTTTTCGTATATAGATACTGGATGATCTGAGAGATAAAAGCCGAGGGCGTCTTTTTCAAAGGCTAACTTATCCTCCTGCCTGATTGGATCAACTTGAACATATTTGGGCTTAAGCTGCATTTCTTCGTCAGAGAAAAGCGCAAATTGATTTGAATCATCTGGTTTGAATAAACCTGCATGTTCTAATGCCACATCCAAGCTAGCCAGCAGCGTTGCACGGTCCTCACCGAATTCATCAAAGCTTCCTGAGTGAACTAACACTTCAAGAGTTTTACGGTTGATGGCTTTTGAAGAAATTCTTATACAAAAATCAAAAAGATCATCAAACTTTTTTGTTTTCCTTGCCTGAAAAACCTCTCTTAATGCCACAGCACCTACACTTTTAATGGCAGCTAAACTATAGCGAATGCCTCCTTCTTCGGCATGAAAACTGTAACCGCTATAATTAATAGATGGTGGTAGGATAGTAATATCCCTCTGTTTTGCCTCCATAATATATTGGGAAATTTTTGCTTCATTTCCAATAGCCGAAGTTAGCAAACCTGCCATAAAATAAAGCGGATAATTTGCTTTTAAATAAGCGAGTTGGTAGGAGATCATACTGTAGGCCACTGCATGACTGCGGTTAAACCCATAATTCGCAAAGCGAACAATTAAATCATAAATATCATTTGCGAGTTCTTGATGATAGCCTTTATTTAGTGCGCCTTGAACAAAATGCTGTCTTTCTCGATTCAGGACATCCTTTTGCTTTTTCCCTACTGCCCGTCGGAGCAGGTCCGCTTCGCCAAGAGAAAATCCTGCCATTTTCGAAGCAATTTGCATTATTTGTTCCTGATACACGATAACACCATAAGTATTTTCAAGGATGGACTCTAAATCCGGATGTGGATATTCCACAGTTTGCCTTCCATGTTTTCTGTCGATGTAGAGTGGGATATTCTCCATTGGGCCGGGACGATATAGGGCGTTAACCGCGACAATATCTTCAAATCGTGATGGCATTAAACGCATTAATACCTTTCTCATTCCTTCTGACTCAAGTTGAAAAACACCTGTGGTTTCACCCTTTGCCAGCAATTCAAACGTTTTTTGATCATCTAATGGGATCGTGCGGATATTTACTTTCCTGCTAGATTTCCGATTGATTGCTTCCACAATCGATTCAATCAAAGATAAATTTCTCAGTCCAAGAAAGTCCATTTTCAGTAGCCCTATCTCTTCAAGATGTTCCATTGAATATTGTGTTAAGTAAATATTGTTATGTCCCTGTTGAATTGGAACTAATTCAATCAGTTGCTTATCACTTAAGACTACACCTGCTGCATGCGTCGACGTATGACGCGGCAATCCTTCCAGTTTTAGGGCTGTTTCATATAATCTAAGGTTTAACGAATTTTCCTCTGTAAACGCTCGTAGCGGCTTCGATTCTTTATAGGCATTTGCCAAGCTAATCCCTGGTTGCGTAGGTATTAGTCTTGAAAGCTGATCCAATTCCTTTGTATTTAATCCAAAAACTCTCCCCACATCTCTTAATGCCGCTTTGGCTGCAAGTGTTCCAAAAGTGACTATTTGCGCTACATGCAATTCCCCATATTTCTTTGCCACATATTCAATCACTTCATCACGCCGATGGTCTGGAAAATCAATATCAATATCTGGCATAGATATCCGCTCTGGATTTAAAAATCGCTCGAATAATAAATTATGTTCGATCGGATCCACATCTGTTATATACAACACATAGGCTACTAACGAACCCGCTGCAGACCCTCTTCCAGGACCTGTTAATATTCCTTTTTCACGTGCATATCTCATAAAATCCCAAACAATTAAAAAGTAATTGCTGAATTTCATTCGATTAATTACTGCTAATTCAAAATTCAAACGGTCTATATATTCTTGTCGCGGTGAAATTAGGCGCTCACTTAATCCTTTTTTACATAATGTTTCTAAATATTCCTCAGCAGGTTGTCCACTCTTAACCGGGAATGCTGGTAAGTAGGTTTTATTCAATTCAATATTTACATTACATCTTTCAGCAATAAGGATTGTATTTTCTAGCGCTTCCGGGACATCGGCAAATACTTCAACTATTTCTTTTGCTGTTTTTAAATAGAATTGATTCCCCTCTAACTTTTGCCGCTGATCATCCTGTATTTTTTCACCATTTTTTATGGCTAACAAACATTCATGAGCAAACATATCATCCATCTCTAAGTAATGAACGCGATTTGTTGCGATC
>JAQSXG010000264.1 GCA_029256785.1 Neobacillus sp. | reverse complement strand
TAAATGCCGTTTTCATATCCGCCGAGACCTCTTCCTATCAGCGGAGATTTTGAAAAGAGCTTAATTCCATCTTCGAAAAAGATACCGCGTTGAACCATGTTTTCATTTGCAAATATGTTTTGAAGGCGATTTGCAATGATATTTGGAAGAAGCGGATAATTAAGATGAACATTTCCATTGGAAGTACCAGAATATGAACAAGATTCAATCGTTGCACCTTCATTTCCTGAAGTAAAGTAAATCCTTACAATTTTTGAATCATTTGGTACCGTAAATGGAATATCCTGTTGATTTGTTCCTGTATATAATCTTATAGAGCTATGTCGTATCAAGTCATTTTTGCTTTGACTATCAATGAGCAGATTAAACTCATCTGAACTACTTATGGAAAGTGTGTATTCACCACCCGGTACATAGATTGCTCTCATGATAGTTTCATTTGAATTCAATTTTAAATCGCTTGATATTGAAAAAGAAGCTACGATATAAACCACAAGAACAAATGTGACAAGTAATGCGGTTTTTAGTGGGAACCGTCCGTTAACCGAAATGCGTTTAATAAGAGATTCTCTTAATCTGAAATCAATAAAATAAAGGAAAACAGCATTCAATATGAGAGCCGCAAGGGGGATAAATGACATTACACCGTTTTTCCCTAACCCGGCCATTGAAAACATTGCAAACAGAAAGGTAAGAACTGCAGTTTCAACCATTACAATAAAAAGTGCAGCCTTTTTGCCCTTATCGGAAACTCCAATCATAATGAAGCAGGCAATCATAAACATAAAAAGGGATCCTAAACTAAACGCAAGAAGATAGGATAGTGCATTGATTGCAAGTAGTGAAGCGGCTATGCTCCTGTCCTTTTTCCCAGAAGCACTAATTATTAGATATAGGGATAAGAAAACCGCAATTGCCATGAAACCAGCATAGATATTTGGATTACCAAAGATACCTGTTATTCGAATACCTTCTTCGAATGCCCCTCGTCCTTCATAAACATCAGTTGAAAAGCTGATCAATGCTTTAAATATATTGGACAATATATTTGAGGACGCAGCATCTATAGAAATGATTCCAAAGAAACTGCCTGTCCCGGCCAATATCAAGGATATTTTTTTGAATCCGCCTTCCCCTTCTCCTGAAAAATGAAAAACGAATAGGTATATGAATAATGCGAATAAAAGTTTGGAAAATTCATAAATAGCAAACTTTCCTGAAGCAGCATACAGTGTTGAGATACCTCCCCAGATTACATATGCAATAAGCGAAAAAAATAAAGGGTTCATATATTGTTTCGTATTGTCAGATCTAATTGAAAAAAGCATCACTATTAGAATCAATATTGCAGAAAAGAGCCCCATCCATTTCTCCACAATATTATCCATGCTACCGGCAAGCGCTAAAAACAGAATGAAAATTACTGAAGACGGGAGCACCATCCACCCAGGCATAACAGCAGGAGTAGATGTAGCGGAGTGAAGTGTGCTCGATTTAGAGGTTTGTCCATCAAATGACTCTTTTTTTATATTGTTATTTTCCTTTGAATATTTTTTTGCCATATCGATACCCTTTCGAATTATAATACATAGATAACCACATTATACCATAAAATACTTGATGATTGCTAGTATAACCAACTTGCTTGGAAAACAGGAAAAAATAGTATATAATATCTTATCAAAATTATTTTGTAATCTGGAGTAAACATGAGGAATCTTGCACTTACCGCCATGATGATGGCTTTTTTAACGCTCATATCAAAATGCATCGGCTTTATCCGGGAAATGGTGATGGCAAACTACTTTGGAGCCAGCTACATCACTGACGCTTATACCATGTCCTTTACAATTTTGACTGTTTTGTTTGGAGGCATTATTGTTGCAATCTCTACTGCATACATGCCAGTCTATTCAAAGATTAATGAATTGAGGGGAAAGCAGGCAGCGGATACTTATACAAGCAGTATTTTGAACATTTTATTAATTGTTTCAGTTCTGATTTCAATTATCGGTATCATTTTTTCAGATCAGATTATTGCTGTCATGGCAAGCGGCTTTGCTGGTGAAACCGCCAGGCTATCAAGCTTTTTTATTAAAGTACTGTTTTCCTATGTAATTTTTTCATCAACAGCTGGAGTAATGGAATCCTATTTGCAGTATAAAGGCATATTTCTTCCGCAGATCATAAGCGGCTATTTCGTCAGTTTATGTACGATTGCGGCAATTATCATAAGCGCAAATACGAGCCATTATTATCTTGCTTTTGGAATGCTAATTGGATACGCATGCCGTCTCATGGTTATAACAATCATAACCATGAGAAGCCAGCTTCAATATTCGCCAATTGTAAAATTGGATGATACCATTAAGGAGAATTTGCTTATGGCATTTCCTGCTTTTATTGGCAGCTATGCGATGGCGATCAACCAGTTTGTCGATAAAACTCTGGCATCTAATTTGATTGAGGGCAGCATCGCTTCGCTGAATTACGCAGGATTGTTGAATACCATGATTATGGGATTGACCATAACAATTCTTTCAACAATGATTTATCCCAGATTTACGCAAGCCATCTCACTGAAACAATATGGACGTTTTAATGAAATTTTTAGTACAGGACTTTATATTGTCATTATAATTGCGCTACCATGCTCTTTGGGGGCAATGCTGTACAGTGGTCAGGCTGTGCAGATTATATACGAGAGAGGAGCTTTTAATTCTGTTGCTACTGCAATGACCAGTTCTGCATTTTTCTTTTACTCCGCCGGGCTTCTTTTTTTCTCTGCTAATGATTTAATTACAAAAGCATACTACTCAATGAGCGATATGAAGTCTCCCATGATTTTTGCTGGAATCAGTGTTATAATCAATATTATTCTAAGTTTAATTCTGGTGAGGTATATGGCACATAGCGGGCTAGCTTTAGCTACGAGCATTGCAGCGTTATTCAATACAATCCTGCTTTGGGCTGGAATTCGCATGAAGCACGGGCACGTAAAGTTATCTGCACCTGAAAGCAAACTGCCAAAGATCATAATTTCCGCTTTTGTTGCGATAGGAGCTTCTTATGGAACGTATCTATTTATCATCATGGCGGCTTCTCATATCATATTCATGAGAATAGGGCAATTGGGTATCGCTGTCATGACTGCAGTTATCGTATACCTCTTGCTTCTGAAACTGTTTCGGATTGAGGAATTGACTTTACTGAGAAGTATATTTCGTAAAAATTAAACAATGCGGCACCGAGGAGAGTAGAAATGCCCGAAAATAAATTATCGATCTTAACACCAACTTATAACAGAGGCTACATTCTAGGTACCTTGTATGATTCCTTATGCAGGCAGACCGTAAAGGCCTTTGAATGGATCGTAGTCGACGATGGCTCTAGCGATAATACAGAGGCTTTAGTCAAGGCGTGGGCGGTGGATAGTCCGTTTCAAATAGTCTATATTAAACAAGAAAACGGCGGAAAGCATAGAGCTTTAAATAAAGGAATTCCTGCAGCTTCCTATGAGTACATCTATGTCATCGACAGTGATGATTATCTGGTTGACCATGCTGTTCAGAAAATTTATGGTTGGATCGGAACCATTGATGGTATGCAAGGCTATGCCGGAATATCAGGATTGAGAGGGACTCCTGACGGAAAAATAATCGGACAATACCCTGATGAGAAACCGTATGTGGATGCAACCTCGTTAGAGAGGGAAAAGTGTAAATTAATCGGGGACAAAGCTGAGGTCATAAAGAAGGAAATACTATTATTGTATCCGTTTCCTGAGTTTGAAAATGAGAAATTTCTTGCTGAAAATGCCGTTTGGTATCAAATTTCAGCTGATGGGTATAAGCTCAGGTGGTTTGGAGATATCATTTGCATTTGTGAGTATTTGCAAGATGGTCTTACAAAAAACTCAAATTCGGACAGGACTCGGGAAAACTTTGAGGGCTATACATATGTTGAAAGGCTCAATGTAAAATTAAAAGAATTTCCGCACAATTTCCTTGCAATCGGAAGATATTATTACATTGCAAAGAAGATCGGACTAACGAATCAAGAAATTAAAAAGAGATTGGAAATATCAAGCGTCATGTTTAATCTTGGGAAAGCTTTTGGGATTGCACGTATCATATTGAAAAAAATAAAGGCAGCCTTAACTATTACCAGAAGAGGTGAGGCTATTGACTGATAATATTGAAGTATTGATATCCTGCATGAATCAGGTGGATTTCACTGTCGTTGAGAGGAGCAATCTGAAAAGTCCTGTTGTGATTATAAATCAGTGTAATCAAGACCGCTATCAAGAGTACGTTATTCATGGGAATACGGTAAGAATGTACTCTACTCGGGAGAGAGGTTTATCAAGAAGCCGTAATTCTGCCATTTCAAAGGCGACGAAGGATATATGCCTGCTTTGTGATGATGACGAGGTTTTTGTAGAGGGGTATGAAGATAGGATTGTGGCTGCTTATGAAAAATATTCCGATGCAGATATTATTGCATTTCGGGTTTTGAGGGATGATAAAGTATATTGGGATAAGCCTAAAAGAGTAGGATTTCTGAAAAGCTTAAAAATTAGTTCCGTGCAGTTAACATTCAAACGTAGAAAGATTATTGATCATAATGTTTTTTTCGATGAGTCATTCGGATCGGGAACAGCAAATTCTTCAGGCGAGGAAAATATCTTTCTATACGACTGCCTTCGGAAAGACCTAAAAATATATTACGTTCCAGATACGATTGCATCATTAAATCAGGGAAAATCGAACTGGTTTAAGGGGTTTACAAACGACTATTTTTTCCGGAAGGGAATACTGGCACACCGGCTGATGGGACGAGTGGGTGGCACTGTGTACGCACTATACTTTGCAATATCAAAGTTTGGGAGATACAGAAAAGAAACCCCTTTTTCATCTGCGTTAAGGAATCTTTTAAGGGGTGTCTATTCCGTTACAGCATAGGAGATTTAGTGAGAAAACATGGAGAGGATTCTATGGCGCTTGATAGTAGTATAAGGGAGAACAATAAGGAAGCCTCCGGCAGAAAAAAAGTGCTGATCATAGCCCAATTTACTGACGGAGCTGAGACCGGAGGCAATAACAGATTTAACTATCTTGCAGACTTGCTGGGCAGTGAATATGATGTGGAATTATTGACTTCGAGTTTTTTCCATGCCGCAAAATGTCAGCATAAAGAAGTAAAGAAGCCTGGACTTCCCTATCAAATTACCTATATCTATGAGCCAGGGTATAAAAAAAATGTAAGTATGAGGAGGTTTTACAGCCACTATATCTTTGGGCGGAGTTTGAAAAAGTATTTGCATTCTACCAATAAGCCAGACCTTATTTATTGTGCAGTTCCTTCAATTGATGCCGGTAATGCAGCTGCAAACTTTTCTGCTGCTTATCACGTCCCCCTTGTGCTGGATATTCAAGACTTGTGGCCCGAGGCGTTCAAGTTGGTTTTCCGTATCCCTGTGATCAGTGATATGGTTTTTGCACCGATGACTTTAAGGATCAATCGTGTTTATCAAAATGCAGATGAGGTCGTTGCTGTTTCGGATACATACTGTAGAAGAGCATTGAAGCATAACAAAAGGGATGCGAGAGGCTATTCGATATTTTTAGGGACGAGTATGAAACTTTTCGACCAGATGGCGAATGAGCATAAAAAGACTGATAAGCCTGAGGATGAATTTTGGATCGCATATGCAGGTACATTGGGACACAGCTACAATTTAAAAATTATAATAGATGCCCTGAATATTTTGCAGAATAAGAGATATCCAAATATAAAACTGTTAGTAATGGGGGATGGACCGTTGATGAAAGATTTCATAGATTATGCCGGTCAGCAACGGATTAATGCCTATTTCACTGGAAGGCTGCCTTACGGAGACATGGTGGGCAGGCTGGCGGTCAGCGATATTGCAGTGAACCCGATTCAAAGTGGTGCAGCGCAAAGTATCATAAACAAACATGGAGACTATGCCATGGCAGGTTTACCGGTGGTTTCCACTCAAGAAAATCCAGAATATATTCAGCTTCTGGAGCAATACGAAGCAGGATTTACTTGCGATAACAGTGACGCCCGTGAAATTGCTGATAAGATTGAAATGTTATATCTAAATAAAGATCTGCGGTTGAAAATGGGCGAAAACAGCAGAAGAATGGGGAAAGAGAAATTTGACAGGGATGAGACCTATGCCCCTATACTTCATTTGATCAGGCAGATATTGACTGAATCTGTATAGGTGAGAATTTCTAACGATTGGTGATGAGTGATGCGAAATAACATTTTAAAAAGAGCCTTTGACATTTTAATTTCCTTTTGCTTGATCATTGTATTGTCACCGCTGTTGATTTTACTCTGGGCTGTGATTCATATTAAACTGGGAAGTCCGGTTATTTTCAGGCAAAAGCGCCCGGGTAAGGGAAGTCAGATCTTTACCATATACAAGTTTCGAACGATGACTGACGAGCGT
>JAQSXG010000263.1 GCA_029256785.1 Neobacillus sp. | reverse complement strand
CGTCCTCGATATTTTTATACGCATATACGCTCTCATTCGAATAGTATTTATATAATACTTCCATATTCATTAAACTCCTTTAACTGTCAGACAGTAAACATATCAAATTTCCCATTAAAACCGCATTCTATAATCTTTTCTTTAAAAATATCAAACTTCGTACTGTCATAATTGTTAATGTACCATACGATATTCTCAGTTGGAGATGTGCTGCATATTTCTTTTATGTATACCAAGTCTACTTCCGAAAATGAAAACCCATATGAATATATTTCATCAACTTCACCAAACGCTTTGAAGAGAGCTTTGTTTTGATTGATAACAGCTTGAGTATCTTTTTTCAAAGTCGCCTGTAATTCGCTAAGATGGTTTTCGGACCCAATGTTCCTGTTCATATATTCATCATAATTGTCCCTGTCATTTCCATGACCGAAAACCAACTTGCCTCCTTGTTTGCCATGAATATGGTAAACATTTTTTGCTTCGTATACCTCTTCGAGAGTTTGAGTATAGTTAAATGTCAAAAACAAGTCATTGTTACGGTCAATCAGATGATAAAACTTTGTTTTTTGCTCAATGTCAAATATGTTGATTGTTTCAATCCAATCCGAGAAATATTCTTTTATCATCTTGATTGCACCACTTACATTAGCAGCAGTATCTTCATTTCTGTATACTCTGTGCCATTCATTGTCATCATCGTTGTCGTCCGTATCCCAATCATCAAAACACTCATCAAAATCTAATTGCCCCAATGTATTTTCCAAATCACTCCATGCTTCACCTGTAGCTTCTGTTTCAGTAATAATCTTCAATAAAAATCCAACGACTTCATCATCATTGTATCTTTCTTCTCCATCTGGCATTATAAACGACTCTGGAACTACTAAACATTCATCTGAAGCTTCGGGATATTTCCCAATTAGATAGTCTTGGAAATCCGAGTATTTAGTCGGTAGGTTATGAGCAACATCAAAACCATTTCCGATTATAAATAATTTTTTCATAAGTATTCCTCTCCTTGAATTTCTGTTGTAGCTTAAAAGGCAAATATTTTATAAAGGTTAAATAAATAATTAGTCAATCAGGACTGTTCAATAAATTCTTATTTATTGGTTTACCTATTAATAATCCTTCCATCATAATAAATAATACATCTTTAAATAATCGGAACACCCCTGTGTTATTCCTTTTTCAAAGCAGGCAACACCATTTCTAAATATTCATGCCAATAATCCTTATCGCCTTCCATGTCATGAAGCCAATAGTACATTAACAGTATTTCAAATTCTTGCTTTCTTCCTTTAGTAAAGAATTTTTTCGGCATCTTTCTATACAGTGAATCCAGGTTGAAAAGATTACTTTTTTGCTTGTAATCATACTCATACTTTCTCCAGGTGTTATTACTTTTCTTTCTATGAGTTGTTGGCCAAATGTCTTCATTTTCAAAAAAGTGGTTTATCCAACCGTAAGCAAATGCAAGAAGATTGACTTGATGTTTTGCCCATGTCTTTTCAATCCAATTCGTTATTTCTTCCGATATTGAAGGGATTCCAAAATTAAACTGTTGCTCGCTCTCCACTCTATGATAATCCCTTATTAACAGAAAAAGCATTTCGGTTTGATCCTTCAGAAATGGCAACTTTTTAATGAGCTGTGAATAGCAATCATATGAAGCATTCCTAAATTCATTTTCCATATTATATAGGAAGAAAAACTCGTTCTCCTTCGTAATTTTTCCAACATGTTTGTGTATTTGTTTACCATATTCATTATAAACACTGACAAGCCATTCTCTAACTTCAGGCTCATACTCCTTAAGCTGTTTACGATACTTCTCTAGCTTTTCACTATGCAGAATTGTTTTTTCTTCAGCTTCCGTTATATTCAGATAGTTGGTGAAATACTCGAATACATAATCAACACAAATTTTCATATTTTGAGTACGTGCATCAATATCAAACTCATTGAACTTATCTTCCTTTTTTCTTCGGGATATATAATCCTCTATACTCAGCATTCAACCACCGCCCTTCATATTTAGGTATTTATAGTAAGGTTTTCAAAAATCCTCATTCTCAGCCAGTGCATACTTTAATCTTTTTTCACAAAAAGTATTTATTCGTTGTTTTTATGTTGAATAATTCTTCTTTGTCTATTTCTGTTAACAAATCATCTGGATGTTTACTAGAATCCTGAATCCAATTAGCCTTATCCATAGCCCATTCATACTCATCTGTTGTTTCATCCAGCTCGGCAGAAATATATTCCTTTATTAGTTTCGAGTAAAAATAGTTTATCGAATTAGTCAGCAAATCCTTGGTTTTTTTATGTTCTTTTTCTCTTCGCTCTCTAAGTAGTTCCCTTTCCTGTTCTTCTATCAATCTTCTTTCTTCCTCTAGGATATGAGCCTTTTCTTCTTCATCAATGATTGGCGGAAGTGAAAATATGTATAAGAATACCTTTCTCAATAAATCTTCAGGTGTCATAGTTTGCGTTTGTTTTATTAACTTTTCATGCTTGCCCCATTTACGCCAATGCAACTTATAACCTACTTCAACATTTATTTTTCCTATTGTTTCATACTTAAATGTGTTGTAACTTGAATAGTCCTTGTCACCTGGGGATAATCTGACTTTTTTGCAAGGGAGCCTAAAATTCAAACTGGCTGTATACTTTTTATACAATACTTGTATTTCATCATATTTACTAACGATTTTTGCTCCTGCCATTTCAAGCGCTTTAAATAAACTATCAACGAAAGGTAAAACTTCTGGAATGATTTCACCCGAAGCGGAATTAATTCTTAATTTATCTTCTCTGTATGATTGAGTTTTTCTGCGGTATCCCACTATTTCCTTATGGGGTTTATTTGATAAAGTCTTATTAACCTTTAATGACTTGTATATTTTAGTTAATTTTTCTTGCTCAGATTCTAGGCCAGGAAAGTAGGACGGCTTTTCCTTTTCTATCTTCTTTGTGGGTGAAATAGTGCTCTTTTCTGCAGGGGTGCTACTGGACTTTTTGTCATTTACTGCAACTGTTATTTTTTTAGGTACCTTTGCAATTTGTTTTTTAGCTGTTTCAATGGCAATTATTCGATTATTATTTGGATTTGGTAGTGGCGGTTGAACTGGCTTCTCATTCCCCATATGTAAACTGCTCCAATAAGATGCGGTAGGCAATGGAATATCATTACTAGTACATGCGATTTTCAATTTATTATAAGGTACATTTAACTCTTTAGCCGTTTTAGTAGTACCAATAGTCCATAGCTTTTCATATAAATCTTTTCTCGAGATTGATAGCATTATTTTCCCCTCCCCTCATCCTTTGCTTTATTTTAAATCCACTAGAATTTTCAGTCAATTAAAGACACAAATAAGCCCATGTATGCATTAACCATGGGCTTAAGTAGATTATATTTCACATTTCTATTTGCCTCTCAATTCCTGATTTAAATTCAATAGTTAAATCACCTTTGTAAATTGTTATTTTTTCAATAAGCCGCCGTACTAACTGCTCATCATATTCCCCCAACTCGCAGGATTGTTCATTCAAGAAAGCAGTCACTTCAGCGATTCATTGCCTTTCTCCTTCACGCTCTACATTCTCTATAAGTGCCTTTTGTTTCAATTCCCTAAGACGGTAAATTTCATCAGCCACATCTTCATAGTCATTTTTGGACTTTGCTTGTATAAGAAGCTGTTGTTGTAATTCTTCCAGTTTACTATCAATATCATCAGTGGCAATATCATTTTCTTCATTAAGTACAGTATCTATGTTTTTCTGTAATGTTGAGAGGAAGGGTCCTTTGTTAACCAAGAGTTCATTAGTAGCCTTGACCACTGCTACCTGCAATGTTTCCTCGTTTATGGTAGGGGCAGTACATTCAGACCCTCTTTCCTCCAATCGGCTGACGCATCTCCAAACAATAGACTTGTAACCTCGGTTATTCCAATGTACCCGTCGGTAAATATCGCCGCAATGTCCGCAGTAGACAATACTCGATAAAGCATACTTACTGCTATAGACTCTCTTTTTATTGTTCTTGCCGCTTCGGATGTTTGTTCTTCGCACCATCTCTTCTTGAACCTGCATAAAAAGATCACGTGGGATGATAGGCTCATGGCTGTTTTCTACATAATACTGGGGAACGATGCCGTTATTCTTGACTCGCTTCTTAGAAAGGAAATCTGCTGTATAGGTTTTTTGCAAAAGGGCATCTCCGATATACTTTTCATTCTGCAGTATCTTTTTCAGTGTTTCCGGTCTCCATTTGGATTTACCTGCTGCTGTAAGAATACCATCTGCTTCTAGTCCTCTTGCTAACTGTAAAAGACTAGCACCCTCAAGGTACTCTCTGTAAATCCGTTTAACAACCTCTGCGCCCTCCGGGTCAATCACCAGGTGCTTGTTTTCATCTTTGTTGTATCCGAGGAATCGCTTGTGGTTGACCTGAATTTCACCTTGCTGATACCGATACTGGATGCCCAGCTTGACATTCTGGCTTAAGGACTGGCTCTCTTGTTGGGCAAGGGATGCCATAATAGTCAGCATGATTTCTCCCTTGGAATCCATTGTGTTGATATTTTCTTTTTCAAAAAATACAGCAATGTTTTTGTCCTTAAGCTGACGGATGTATTTAAGACAGTCCAAAGTGTTCCTGGCAAATCGACTGATGGACTTTGTAATGATCATATCTATATTCCCTGCCATACACTCTTTAATCATACGATTAAATTCTTCACGCTTTTTAGTATTGGTACCCGTAATACCATCATCTGCAAAGACGCCAGCAAATTCCCATCCTGAATTCTTTTTAATAAAATCTGTGTAATGGGCAATCTGCACCTCATAACTTGAAGCTTGCTCATCACTATCCGTTGAAACTCTGCAGTAAGCTGCTACTCGTATTTTGGGTTTGCTTTCATTGTTTTTATTATTTCCGATCCGTTTAATTGCCGGAATCACCGTTACATTCTTGCTTACCGCCACATGCTACACCTCACTTTCTATCAGACTGTAAGCATATTCTGCCTGCTTGTATGGATTATCGTATTTCTGCTCCAGGAGTCTAGCTTTGAACTTTACTGGATAATCCGCCTCCTGTACATCCTTTGGCCCCCATACCCTTCCGAGTTTTTCAGCTCGCCTTTGTTTTTCCACTTTGGCTTTTCCAAAGGTTTCCTCATCAATAATCGGAGGGTAAAATTCATCGCCAAGATAGTGCTTATCTTGTAGCATTCTGCCTGCAGTGGCATGGTAGCAATCTATCCCAGCTTTTTTAACGGCTTCCTTCAAGGAAAGTCCCTCCAAATATCCTGCATATAACTTTCGTACTTGCTTCGCTGCTATTTCATCCACTGCAGCCTTACCGTTTTCAATTCTATACCCATAGGGTGTATGCCCCATCTAATTCACCAACCTTTCCTTCAATGTGATTCCACATTTTAATTCGAATCCAATCTCCTCCCGTGTATCGACAATAATCCGCTCCACGAAACTTTCAAACAATTCATCTTCATATGCTGTGAGCATTTTGGTTTTAGCTACAAACTTAAGAACACAATTGACTTCCTCTACTTTTGAAAGATTGCCGTTTACCGAATGAGTAAGCTGCTTCTTTTCAGCTAGAAGCCTTGCACCCTCTGCCACTAGTGAATTCTTCTTCCCATTACACGTCCTCCATTTCAATCTGAGGCAAAATCCCATCTGCCTTCAGCAGTTCGTAAATGAAAAGTCTGCCTTTTTGCGTCCAATAAGTATGAATCTTTGTATGTTGTTCACCGTTACGACCAAGGTAGCTATGAGTTTTCGTGCTGGTATAGCCTTTTTCCGCATACTTCTGATATAAAAGCCAGATCTTATACTGCTTGAACTGGATGCCTTTATCATGAAGATAACGGTTCATCCAAATAGCAGACTTGCCATAGTCCTTGGCAATAGCTGATGTGGAAATGAGGTCTTTGCAATTAAGCACCACATCGTAATAAGACACTTTCGGTTTCATTTCTGCAATTTGCTGATTCTGAACAGCAACCGTACCTTCAAGTAATTTATTTTGATTCCTTACCTGAGTTAATTGCTGATTGGCAAATTGCAATGCTCTTGCCATGATTGCTTCTGGAGTATTCCATCGTCTTTCTATTTCAAGAAAGTATTGACGACATTGCTTTCCTTTTGGAGTGCGCTGTATCATGCATAGCTCTTTTGCCATATCAATGGTTAACTGATGATCAACAGCCGGTCTTCCACCTGTACTTTCGGACTTAAATGTCGAAAAGTCCGACCCTTCCACAAATCCGTACTCACACATTCTTGGAAACCATTTATCATAAGGTGTTTTCACTTCCAAGGCTTCATGTAAATTACGGCCAAGCACGGTGGGTCTGTCATTTTCATAGCTGATTCTTATTAATTCGTCCATACGAATTACCTCCTGAGATATAGTCAGAGGAAAGTTCCTCTACCTAATAGCCACAGGAGGTAATAAATGTTGAGGATTTTCAAAAATTAATTTTG
>JAQSXG010000262.1 GCA_029256785.1 Neobacillus sp. | reverse complement strand
TTTGATTTAAAACACTTGAGGGGGAAATAAGTTGTTAAAGTTTGTTCAAGAAAATAGAATCGTAGGATTTTTGTCCACAATCATTCGTTTATATCTCGGTTACACATGGATAACAAATAGCTGGGCAAAGATCACTGCAGGTGGATTTGATGCTACTGGATTCATGCAAGGAGCCATCTCAAATGCAAGAGGAGAAAATCCAGTTGTTCCTAGTTGGTGGGCAAATTTCTTAGAAACCGTTGCACTGCCGAATGGCGAGTTATTTTCATTTATGGTCATGTGGGGTGAATTATTAGTAGGTATAGCACTTATTGTCGGTCTCCTCTCTCAATTTGCACTTATTATGGGCATCTTAATGAATGCTTCCTTCATACTAAGTGGCGCATCAAACCCTGATATACAAATGTTAATTTTTGCATTATTATTAGTTGTTTGCGGTCAAAATGCCTATAAGATAGGTTTGGATCGCTGGGCAGTACCTTATCTAAAAATATTGATCAGTAAAAAATCTCAAAGTGAAAATATGAAAAAAAGCATTTAAATCAAAAAATAGCTGGGATTTCCCCGCTATTTTTTGATTTGTAGGTTACATTATCTTTCTGTTTTTATCATTTTATTCACTGTAGTTTTAATCGTGTGAACCATTGTTTTCCCATATCTTACTGCTAAAAGGAGAATTTTATTTTACTGATTTTGGTTTCCACAAAAAAGGTTTTAGATATGGCATTCTCATTTGCAAATTGTATGGGTGAAACTTATATGCTACTTTTCCGTATATACTTACAAGTATATTTGAAGATAACAAGATGGAAGGTTTTGATGAAGTGGAATCAGCTGAGTATTTGTTGGAGGAAATGAAAATAATTGAAGCATGGGAAAATGACCAGAAAGGTTTATGGTTCTGGGAGAAAATTGGCCGGCTGCCTTTTCTCATGCTAGACAAAATCACACCAAAATTCATTCAAGATAAAATTGGATTAGCCATTGATGAGTTAGGAAACTACATCCAAACAGGTGGACAATACCTGGTAAAGGAAGAAAATATCTTAAAAAAGTTTGACGCTAATGCTTCATTATGGACCGGTGATTGCCATCGAAAGGAATTCTTTGATAACATTCCGATTAACAAAATGGATGAAATGGCTGATGAAATTGGAATATCAAGAACTAAATTAGCTACCATTCAAGGGGCAACAACGGGAATTGGTGGTATCTTTACCCTAGCGGTTGATATACCAGTTCTTTTAGGATTATCCCTTAAGGTTTTACAAGAAATATCCATTTGCTATGGGTATGATCCTAAAGAAAAATCTGAAAGAATTTTCATAGTAAAATGTCTACAATTTACTTCTTCCGATATTGTCGGGAAAAAGGCAATTTTAGAAGAGCTTTCTACCTATAATCAAAGCAAACAGAACAATCAAATGATTTCACAATTGCAGGGGTGGCGTGAAGTGGTAACCACTTACCGGGATTCGTTCGGCTGGAAAAAACTTTTTCAAATGATACCGATTGCTGGAATTATATTTGGTGCGGTAATTAATCGCTCCTCCATTGGTGATATCGCCGAGACAGGTAAAATGTTGTACCGAAAAAGAAGAATAATCGAGCGTATGAAACAACTTGAAACGATATAAGAGACACGCACCTTCCACATCAAAATGGATGGTGCCTTTTCTATTACTTTTCCACAGGTTTCTCTCCCCTTCCATACAATATAAATTTAATCACCAATTAAAAATATCCAATTATTTGGAAATTACAATCGCATTTTTTCTTTATTTGAAGGAATACTAGAATTATCTTAGAAGCATTAGGAGTTGTTTTACATGGATATTGCGATTATGGGAGCTGGATTGTCTGGCTTAGCATGTGCTATTACGCTTGAACGTAATGGAATTATCCCAACGATATATGAAAAACGAAGTAAAGTAGGAGATCGATTTGTTAATGGAGAGGTACTTCTATCTATTTTTACACGACCTGTACATGATTGTATTGCATCGTTATCTGATGACTATGGAATTTATCTTACACCTACCTCGAACATCTCGAAAATGAATATTTTTTCAAAAAATGAAAAAGCAGATATAGAAGGTCAACTAGGATTTACAAATATTCGTGGACGGAAACATGACTCGTTTGAATCACAGCTAGAACGGCAAACAAAATCTACTATTCACTTCAATTCGAAGGAGACCTATGAACAATTACTTGATAACTATTCGCATGTAGTCTTAGCGACGGGAGATGGCGCTTATGCTAAGGAGATAAAAAACTTTAGAGAAGATTTAACCGTATCGATAAAAGGTGCAACAATTGAAGGCAGTTTTGACAAGTATACTGTGATGGCCTGGATTGATTATGACATTTCTCCTTACGGATACTGTTTCCTTATTCCCTATTCAGAGAAAGAAGCTAGTATTGCTATAGCCATTCCTGATTTGCCTGAGAATGCTGATGTTGATATCTGCAAGCTCTGGGATATTTTTTACCCAAAGGTTTGTTCTCAACTTGAACAGGACTTACCGGTAACCGATCAGTTTCAAATTACCCACTATCCAATCGGAATTTGTCATTCAGCACGAATTGGCAATACTTTCTTCGTTGGAAATTGCTTTGGAAGTATGATGCCGTTCATGGGCTTTGGACAATATGCAGCGATAGTTAGCGGAGTTTTTGCCGCCTATGATTTATGCGGTTTAGGGAAATATGAGGAGTTAATGGAACCTCTACGCCAGAGTTATGAAGATTCCCTCGTATTAAGGCGAGCAATGGAGCAATTATCCAATGAAGGTTTAGATCGAATTATAGATTCACTCCAGGGTTACTGGGGAGAAAAGTTGTTTCATGCAAAGCGTAACCCGTTGAAAGTGGCAAGTTTCTTATTAAGACCATACATAAAACTTAAAAATGGGGTGACTTCATGATGAGTAACCCGAAATCAATACTACTCACAGCTTCAGAACTTGGCTATCTTTGGACCGGTTATTCAATCAATGAAATGTCTAAGTGGTATTTAAAAATCTTTAGAGAACATTCGATAAAGGATGATGTAAAGAATTTATTTGCATTTGCTTTACAGAATACAAATGAAATGCTCGTTGATCGGGCAGAAATCCTTAGTAATGATGGCTATGCAATCCCAGTAGGTTTTTCACATACAGATATAGATGTAAGCTCTACTCCACTATTTTCTGATCGTTTCATGCTGTTCTACTTGCATGTGGGGAGTAAGCTTGGACTAAACTTCCACTCAAGATCGTTAGCCTTATCTACGAGAGTAGATGTTCGTAAATACAATACTGAATGTTTAAATTTTGCTACTGTAATACATGAAAGAGTGGTCGATCTCATATTAAACAAAGGTTTTTATATGAAAACACCGGCATTGCCTACACAAACATTTCCTGAATATATTCAAAAATCCAGTTATCTAAATGGATGGCTTGGTGATACTCGACCAATGAACAGTATGGAGATTGCCAATCATTATCTAATTATTGAAATCTTACTTATGGTGGAGACACTTGCCAGTGGATTTGCGCAAACATCAGATTCTGAAGAAATCGTAGAAATATTACAAAAAGGAGTGACTGTTGCAAACAAACAATATCATGCAATGGTAGAATTTCTAGAAAAAGAGGAACTACCTATACCCACTAGTTATTCGGCAGAAATTACTGATTCTAAGAAAAGAGTCTTCTCAGATAGAATCATGGTAACCCATTTAACTGGTTTATTTGGCTCTCTCTTATCACAATATGGTTTTTCACTTGGGACCGTTATGAATCATAATTTAGTTACAGCCTATACAACGCAAATAAGTAAAACCGGCGCATTCACAGAAAAGCTTAGTCGATTCCTTATTGAAAAAGAATGGTTGGAAAAAGTACCAGGAGCCCGATCCAAAACATAAAAAACTAGACTCGGACTTAGGCACCTTCCACATTGGATGGTGCCATAGCAAATATTTGAATCCTCATGAACCTGCTGTTACTGCACCTCTAAATTTCTAAACCTTCATTACTAGCCTAAAAAGTCAGAGGAATTCCATTCTTATGGAGAACATTTCCCATCACAGTCGTACATCTATACTAAGCTACCCTTTAAGTACCCTATTCCATATTATCTAATCTTCAGTTAATGGAAATTCATGTTAAAATGAAAGTGATATATTGTTGATTTCGTTAGTTGCGAATTCAGATTGGAAAAAGGAGTACATCAAAGTGAAGAAAAATATTATTGGTATTATATTTATAATAATTGTTGGTTTAGCTATTGCCACATTCTTTTTCGAACAGCATCCGGAATTCTCTACACCAAAAATAATTCAACCAATTGAAGTTCCTGACACACAAAAAGATGAACCGCAACAGCCGATTCCCTTACAGCCCATTTATGTAGACAATTCCATTGGTTACTCGTTACAAAACAACCAATTACAAATCACCTACAACAAGGGAAAGGATTGGATCGTAGTCCCCGTCGATAAAGCGCAATTATTTGCAGGAGAATATAATGGAAACGAGCAAGAACTCATTGAAAATAGTTACATACTTACGCAAAATCGTGCCACCTTTTTATTTTCTGAGGGGGATCATATCAAATTGATCTATTCTCTAAATCAAGGGGAAACCTGGGAACATACCATTGTTAGAGAGGAATATCTGCCCCTTCGTTTCCGAAAAGTTGACTTTATAAATGAGTCCTTTGGCTATGTGATCATTTCAGGTGATCGCACCATGTCACAAGAATGGAATGCTGCCTATTTGACGCATGATGGCGGGAAACAATGGAAAGAGACGACTCATTCCGGAGTTACGAGATTGATTTACGATGGCGGGTTTGTTGATGAAAACACTGGCTTTCTCTCCTTCGGAATCCTAAATCCGGTAGAACCAGATCTTCTCGTTACACAAGACGGCGGGAATTCCTGGAGTGCAGCGGCTGTTATTATTCCAGAGAAGTATCATCAAATTTTTGTGATGGCTGAAACCCCCTTTAAAGAAGAAGAACGCTTAGCCGTATACATCAATCAAGGTTATAATGGCGACTACGAGGGCGGGAAAGTGAAGGGGAAATTCATTTCAAATGATAATGGAAAGACGTGGGAGTTTTCCATGGAGGTGCCTGGCGAATGAAACAGATTATTAATAGAAAAATAGGCGGATGGCTGTTTTTTCTTTTTGCCATTGGACTCTTTTGTACCCAATTGGGATCCTTCTATTTACAATCGAGATACTCTATGGAGTACACAGACAATCGAATATTTTATCTGATTAACATTTTGATTCTTATCTCCCTTGTCCTATCCATTTTTCTTCTGCTACCTGTAACGAAGAAGTGGAAAATGATTATCGTGAGTATCCTATTGGTTTTCATTGTTATTTTTGTAGGCCTGATGATCAACCATAGCAAAAAAGTAAACCATATTGTAAGCATCTCCCCAGACTTTAAAAATGTATTAGTCATAAAAGAAAATAAAGTAACCGGTCAGGCAGTCTATTATCGAACATACTATGGAATATTTGCTCGTCAAAAGGAAATGTTGCCCTATCGAACCATTGGTGAGTTTAAAGTGGTATGGTTAGCGAAAGACATTGCAACTGTTACCTACAAAGCTTATGACCATACCCTCCACCAATACATTGGGACGTATGGCGATCGTAATGGAGGCTCTTATTCCTATGTAGGTTCATCCATCCATGGACACTGGCAAGCGGATACGGTTAGGGTAATCAGTGATTCTGAAGGAATAACAATTGACAACAACGGAGAAATTGAACATTATAACTGGGTAAATATAGTGCAATTTGGGACAACCGCAATTGTTTTGTTGGAAAATAATGAAGCCATCTTTATGAAAAATAATGAAGCCAAATGGACGATAGCATTAAATCTAAACTTTAAGAGTAACTCAAATGCCGCGTTACCTCCCTCAGGTGAAATAACTTTATATAAAGCAAGCATGGACAGTAGTGAACCAATAACGCTTGGATATGAGGGTGAGACTGCTGCTCATTCTAAACAGTAGTTTTTTGTGGAGAACATTAAATGGATAGTGGCTTTTCTACTGGTTCCGTTACCTTTCGCAAAACTTGAAAATACAGCCGAAATAGTAACTCGATTTGTACCGCGTTATATATCTGTTTTTGTAATAAAAGAAATGGCTTAGTATAGTACACTGAGCCATTTCTTTTATTACTGTATAATGAACTTTAATGAAAACTAGATATCTCGATTGTAATTACCCAGTATAGTATAATGTCTTCGTGGTTTTGGAAATTTCCATATATGATTGTATTTTAATCGGATCTACATACCGATTTTAATAGCTATGGTATTATTTTTGGTAAGATTGAAGTAGATTTCGAACAAATACATTTAGCCAAGAGGAGTATCTATAGATGACGAAAATATTAATTGTTGATGATGATATAAATATTTTACAGCTTGTAAATGTTCACTTATCTGATGCGGGATATGAAGTATTCCAAGCTCAGGATGGTATTCAAGCCTTAAGTATACTAAG
>JAQSXG010000261.1 GCA_029256785.1 Neobacillus sp. | reverse complement strand
GTAGTGTTGTAGGATAGATACTACTAGTTTATTTGGATCTTTAATGGTTTTAAATTCACCGCAGTGTTGCCCATTTTTTACTAACTCTAGTAAGATACGATAGATTTTCCGTTTACTGCTCATTACAAAGGGGATATCCTCGTTCCCACTAATTTGATTAATGAGGACTACTCGGAGCAATTCCTTCCCAATCTTTTCTGTATAATTGAACCCTTCTTGTAAAATCAACAAGATTTTTTCATAGTTGGATATTTCCTTTTGTAGGTTTTGGTAGGCAACTCCATAATGGTCATCAATTTTAAGATAATGTGTAATGACTATTTGATCCTTTGATTTAAAGTGTGTGTAAAATGTTCCTTTAGCCGTGCCGACATGTTGAGTAATATCATTGATAGATACATTATTAAACCCTCGTTCGAGAAATAATTGTAGGGCCGTTTGATAGATTTTTTCTCTTGTCTGCAGAGCATTGATCTGGCGCTGGCTCATCGTTTCCAACTTTGAACCCCCTCTCAAAATTTTCAGTAAATTCTAAATAATGTGTTGACTCAATTTTATTATAAGTTATATAATGAAAAAAAACAATGACCACGGTCAATGACCAAGGTCGGTGACCAAAGTCACAAACTTTAATGGTTGATTTTTGACATAAATATCGTTCTTCATGTTGGTCACCGATTAGAGTATGACGAATTTTTTGTGGGGGTGTAAAAAATGGGAATGACGTTAACGGAGAAGATACTAGCACGTGCAGCAGGAAAAGATTCTGTTAACCCGGGGGATGAATTAATGGTATCTCCTGATTATGTATTAGCTTATGACTTTCCTGGTTATACAGATCGAATTGAAAAACAAATGAAGGAAGAGTTTGGCATTACGCAGGTGAAAAATCCTGAAAAGTTTGTCCTATTTATTGATCATATGACCCCAACGATTACGGCAAAAGAAGAAGCCTTTCATGAGCAAACCCGTCGTTTTGCCAAAGAACAAGGGATTACGCTTTATGAACGAAAGGGAATCGGTCATCAAATGGCTCGGGAGCTTGGATACGCGACACCAGGATCGTTTTTATTTCATTATGACGGACATGTAAGCGCTTTAGGTTCGCTAGGGGCATTAGCTATTGGCAATCGCCGCTATTTATTTGAGGCTTATTTTTCAGAAAAAGTAATGGTGCAAGTGCCTGGAACGGTCAAGGTGACGTTGACGGGGATCCCGAAAATAGGGGTAACTGCCCGAGATATTTATAATTATATTCAGTCTAAAATTGGACCGGATGGCTGCTTATCGAATGTATTGGAAATTGACGGTTCAGCAATTGCTCATTTAAGTATTGATGCACGGGCGATAATTTGTGGTCTGGCCATGTTTGTTGGAGCCGTCAGTGCGATTATTGTACCAGATGCAAAGGTCGAAGAGTATTTAAAGGATCGTGCATTAAATGATTTTGAGATGATCAAGCCTGATGCTGATGCCCATTATGAGGATGAGTATGTGATTGATATAACGGATCTTGAACCGTTAGTGGTGCTTCCGCCGTCACCTGCGAATATAGCCCCACTGAGTACGGTTTTGGGAACGAAGATTGATCAGGGATATATTGGTTCTTGTGTAGGAGGAACGATTGATGACATGCGAGTTGCTGCTGAAATCCTCAAAGGAAGAAAGGTAGCTCCGAGTTTTAAATTAAATATCATTCCTTCGTCAAATGAGTTAATGCTTCAAGCTTCTGAAGAGGGCTTGCTCTCGATTTTCCTTGAAGCGGGTGCGTTTATCTCTGCACCAAGTTGTGACTTTTGCTTTGGTCGTAGTGGAACGATATCGGCTGGGCAAAAGGCATTATCCACCGCTACCCTTAATGTTCCGGGACGAATGGGGAGTACGGAGGCCGATATTTTCCTCGTTAGTTCGGCAACAGTGGCCGCATCAGCGATTGATGGGGTGATCACGGATCCAAGAAAGTATATGGATGAAAATTACTTAATTGGAACGAAGGGGTGATCACACGTGGAAGACATTCTAAAGGGCAGAGTCATTTGGATTTTTGATGAAGCGCATTTTGATATCGATCGTGTCATTGGTATTGAAAATATTAAAGAAACCAACATGGACAATCTTGTAAAGGTGTGTATGAAGCCGTTTGAAGAGGATTTTCTCGAGAAGATTCAAAAGGGTGATTGGATTGTGGGTGGCAGGAATTTTGGCTATGGCCATCCGCACAAACCACCTATGCTCGTACTGCGCCATCTTGGGATTGCCGGTATTATCGCCGAATCCTTCTCTCCTGGGTTCTACCGCGGTCAAGTTGCAGATGGTGTCCCGCTGATCAGTTGTGAAGGGATACTAGAAAAGGTCAAACGCTTTGATCAGCTCACGGTCAATTGGAAGGAGTCGACAATTGTTAACGAATCGACCAATGAGAAATTTACTTATATCCCGCTTCCCAAGTCGGACAAGAATATTATTGATCTTGGTGGACATATCGAATACTTAAAGAAACGGTTTGCTAGTGAACAGAAAGTAGAAAAATAGAAGGAGAGATGGAATTGATTAGTAAAGCAACTGTATTAAGAAGAATGATTGCCGAAAAGGAATTCATTTATACAGCCGGGGCTTACGATTCTTTAAGCGCCATCTTGATTGAAAATGCAGGCTTTGATGCCGTTTTTACAACAGGCTTTGGTGTTTCCGCCAGTGCGCTGGGTTTACCAGATGCAGAGCTTTATACGGCAACGGAAAATTTACAAGTGGTTCAAAACATCGTAAATGCAGTAAATGTCCCAGTTATTGCGGATGCGGATACCGGTTATGGAAATGCCATTAATGTCATGAGAACGGTAAGATCATTTGAAAAAGCAGGAGTTGCAGGGATTACTCTCGAAGACCAAGTAGTACCAAAAAGATGTCCACTTGGGATTAACTCGAAACCAGAACTGATTTCTTTAGAAGAGGGAGTAGCGAAGATCAGGGCGGCAGTCGATGCGAGAACCAATAATGATTTTGTGATTATTGCTCGAACCGATGCAGAAGGGGAAGAAGCGGTAAGACGAGCCCAAGCTTATATTGAAGCGGGTGCTGATTTTATTCAACCGTTATCCTATGTGAATGGGGATGAAAATGGTCTAGTAAGGTTTGGCCAAAGCATTACAGTCCCACTTTCGGTCCAAATGACAGTTTTTGCACAAAAGGGTTTGCCAGAAGAAATGCTTCGAGCGATGAATAGTAAATTTATTCACTTCCCACTGGTGCCATTGTTACTGACTAGTGCGGCCATTCAAAAGGGATTAGCGGAACTAGTACAGTTCAAAAATACTGGTGCCATGAAAACGGAAATGATGCCACTAAGTGAGTTCAAGGAAGTTATTAAATTTAAAGAAATTGAAAGTTTACAAGAGAAATATCTTACGGCGTTACAAAAATAAAAGGGGGTATTTTTGATGAATAAGAAATTAATGGTTTCCTTTCTGGTTCTATGTTTCGTTGTTATTATGACAGCCTGTGGTGGAACGTCTAATACTGGTGGTTCTACATCTAATGAGGGCGATAAAAAGCCAGCAGCGGATACCGATAAGAAGAAAATTGTCTTAAAGTTCGCCTCTCATGAAGCCCCTGAAGCCTTCTTCTCTGAAACTGTAACAAAGCCGTTTATGGAAAGAGTGGAAGAATTAACGGATGGACAAGTAGAATTTGAATTCTATCCTTCTCAGCAGTTAGGTAATGTCAGCGATTATTTAGACTTGACCTCTCAAGGTGTGACGGATATTGCGTTCTTTATCCCATCGTACACATCTGATAGAATGCCTTATAGTAGCTCGGTAGCAGGTTTCCCAGGTTTATTCACTTCTAGTAATGAAGGGACGAAAGCATTCCATGAGTTAATTCAGCAAGGCACCGTTCTAGAAACGGATTATTTGAAAAATAATGTTCGACCGTTACTTGGTTATGTAACCAACCCCTATGATTTATTCAGCACAAAGAAATTAGCCGCTACTCCAGGCGACTTAAAAGGTCAGCAGGTAAGAAGTTCTGGAGCATTTATGAGTGGATTAATTGAAAAGTTTGGTGGTACACCTGTTACAATTGCAACTCCTGAATTATATGAAGGAATGGAAAAGGGAATTGTTGATCAAGTTGGTCAATATTCTACGACTCTTGACTCTTTTGGCTTAGGAGAATTAATTAAATTCGGTACCCAAGGTGTTAGTTTTGGAGCAGGTAGCTGCGGATTCATCATTAATGAAAATGTTTGGCAGTCCCTACCTGAAGATGTGCAAAAGGCATTCCAAAAAGCAGCAACAGAAGTGGCTGATAGCGGAAGTCAAGCGGACGATGATCAAAATGTGAAGATCATTAAAGAATGGTCGAAGACAATGGAAATTAAAACACTATCCGATTCTGAAAAGAAAGCATGGACCAAGATTTACGATGAATTTAATGAAGAATGGGTGAAAGAACAAGAAAAGAGTGGATCAAAAATTGGTGAAGTATTGGATCAATTCAAAGAATTAATAGCGAAACAGTAATCGTTATTCTAAAAAAAGGGTATTCACACCTAGGTGTTGAATACCCTACTATTCTTGAAAAGACTGAGAGTTTTCGAACTTGGGGGAGTGTATGTTGGCAAAAATCTTTAATAAAGTCGATCAGATATTGGCCTATTTCGCTAGTTTTGCCTTGTTTAGTATGATGATCCTTATTTTTATCAATGCCTTTTCACGCTTTTTTTTAAATAAACCAGTAACCGGTGTAATTGAATTCACAGGAGAATATTTAATGGTCATCATTGTTTTTCTGGCGCTGAGTTTCACGCATAAAAATGATGGACATGTGAAAGTTGATATTTTGCAGAAGTTTTTACCGGAGAAAGTTAAGCCATTATTATCTGTTTTAGTAAAGCTCCTTTCTACAGCAATTTTTCTCATCCTTACTTATACGACATATTTATTATTTATCCGCCATCTAAATCAGGATATTCGTTCAGTTAGCAGTTTAGCTTATCCTCTTACACCAGCAGTTTTTATGATTTGTTTTGGTTCCTTCGTAATGTCTATTAGACTACTACTCTCTATTTTTACTTCTACGTTAGATTCGATTGAAAGTAAGGTTGAATGACGAAGATGTTCACTCTTTTTCTATATATGAGAATACATGCAGAGGGGAAAAAGCTATGACTGTATTAATACTAACGGTGTTATTACTCGTTCTTATCTTAATAGGTATGCCAATTGGATTCGTGCTTTTAATTATTGGAACATTAGGGGTTTGGATTGTATCTGGATGGGATGCGTTGATGGGCATTATGGGAACAACGGCCTTTCGGAGTGTTAATGGTTTCAGTTATACGACGATACCAATGTTTATTTTAATGGCGAATTTTATTTCAAAAAGTAAGATTGCCGAAGATTTATTTGATAGTATCTTAAAATGGATTGGACATAAACCAGGTGGTGCAGGAGTTACAACCGTTTTATCAAGTGCTGCCTTTGGAGCACTCTCTGGTTCGAGTATAGCGGCTACTTCGATCATGTCAAAGGTGGCTGTTCCGCAAATGATGAGGTCGAATTACTCAGATTCATTTGCAGCTGGTTTAGTTGCTTCCTCCAGTGGAACCCTTGCGGCACTGATTCCTCCAAGTGTTCCGCTGATTGTTTATGCGATCCAAACGGAAACGTCGATTGGTAGTTTACTTATTGCTGGTATTCTACCGGGGTTGTTACTTGCCTTTTTATTATGTATTCTCGTCGTCGCCGTTGCGGTTAAAAATAAAAGTGTCGTAGAAAGATCCAGTTGGAGTGAAAGGTTCCAATCTTTACGCAATATTTGGCCGATGTTACTCTTAATTTTGATTGTTATTGTTGCTATTTATTCTGGTATTGGAACGTCAACGGAGGCGGCTGCATTTGGAGCTTTCGGTGCATTAATCATTGGATTCTTGATGAAGCGGTTAAATTTTAAGGCAATTATGGATGCCTTAATTGAAACGGTCCAACAAACGTGTATGATATTCATTATTTTAGTTGGTGCGACTTTATTTTCTTATTTTGTTGCCTTCAGTCGTTTAGGAAATTCACTAATTAATCTTATCGAATCGGCAAATATCTCAGCAGTGGGTGTTTTATGCTTAATCATCCTAATGTACCTGATATTAGGGTTATTCCTAGACTTATTTGGTTCCATGCTCCTAACCTTGCCACTCGTTTTCCCATTGATGATGAGCTTAGGGTATGACCCCTTATGGTTCGGTGTTCTAGTCGTTCTCTTATTAGAAATTGGACTAGTTACTCCACCAGTCGGAATCAACCTCTACATCACCAGCCAACAATCAGGAGTAAGTGTCAAAAAAGTACTAAAAGGTTCGATTCCGTTTATAGGAGTCCTGCTCTTAACTGTACTATTAATCATACTCTTCCCGCAGATCGTGTTGTACTTGCCTTCTCATATGTAGATCTAATCGGGGTCAGACCCCCGGTAAACCAAAGCGTTAATTCAGTGGGGGACAGACCCCAAAGTAGAATTCAAAAAAAGAAGGTACCACCCGCAATAACAACGGGAG
>JAQSXG010000260.1 GCA_029256785.1 Neobacillus sp. | reverse complement strand
AATTCTCTTACGATCTTTTTCTATATTAGTTGGCATAAATTGCTGTCTTAAAAACTTGAATGAATATACAACCTTTACTCCTACAGGACATACCTTTTACCAGAGACCTTCAGCCTGAAGGATGGGGAGATATTACCGTATCGTTAATTGAATATTGCCTACAATCTTTTTGTAAACCTATAAAAGTTGTTGACCAAAACAAAATTGTCGGTGTTGGAACTTTGATTTTACACGAAAAATCAGCTTGGTTGGCGCATATAATTGTTGACGAATCCTACCGTGGTAAAGGAATTGGCTATCATATTGTGAAATATCTAGTGGACTTGGCAAATAAAAACGGGTCATTGTCCATAAATCTGATCGCAACAGATCTGGGTGCTCCGGTTTATAAAAAAGCTGGTTTTAGGGTAGTAAGTTCTTATCATTTCCTAAAAAGAGAACAAAACTGGCTGCCGAACGCTTTAGCCGAACAATTGCAAACAGCTGAGCCAGCCTTTTATGAGCAGATGTTTAAACTAGATCAGGACATAACTGGAGAGAATAGAAGGCACCTGATCGAAAACCATCTTAAACAGGCCGTAATTTTTGAGCAAGACGGAATAGTTGAAGGTTATTATCTCCCCACGATCGGACAGGGACCGATCTACGCTAAGACTGAACAGGCAGGTTTGGGGTTAATGAGCCTTAAATATTCAATATCAGATTCAGCTGTTTTACCAGCGGATAATACCGTAGGTCTTAAGTTTCTGTCTGACATCGGGTTTGAAACACAAAATACAACGGCTATGAGAATGACTTTAGGGGACGAAATAAGGTGGCAGCCTAAGTTAATCTTTAGCAGAATTGGTGGCAATTACGGTTAGATGGAACGAAAACAACAATGATAATTGATTCGCGATCCATGCTTTACCTATGGCGTATATAAAATACCAGGAAAAGGCAATTGATGTTTTCCTTTTCTTGGCATTCCTATTTTAATAAATTTATAGATTTAATCCTTTCCAGAAAGGAAGCAAGGAGAAACCTACTTGTACAAAAGGTACTGGTTTATGCTTATTTTCTACAAAGTAATCATCCGGTTTAGAATTGCTTTCTCTAATTCTTGAATTGACCATATAATTTCCTCCGGCACTTAAACTTATTACAGCTTTTTTGGAAAGTCTATATTCGGCCATTAGACCAGATTTGATTTCAAGGGATGACAGGGTAAGCTTTTGATCAGATATGGTAGGAGTACTATTTTTAAGATCAAAAAAGGAGTTAGTCCCACCCAATTCATTAAAAAAAGTAAGGGATGTTTTTTTCGTCATTTTTTTACGTAAAGCAACCCTGTAAGGTAGGTCCACCATTAAATCCATATCCAAGCCTTTAAATTTATGGTAGTAATTTGCCGTTATGAAAAATGGTACGGGAGAAGCGGGATTTAACAATAAAACTCCACCCACAGACAGCCTGGTATTCTCTCTTTGGATAAGATTAATGCTTGCAATACCTGTAAATGAGATCTGATTTCTGGAAAAGTCATTGTTAAAAAGTAGACCTCCCGAAGCTGCAAAAGTTGCTGATTTCCCAAAAACTTTTGCTGTTCTGACATAGGTAAGCCCTGTAGATATCATTTGCATATTGGTCTCACCATCAAATATGGGGGTTTGTGGATCAAAGCTTTGAATTTCACTTAAATCATAAAATTGATTGATTGCTCCAGCACTTATTACCAAGGTATTATTTTGGCGCTGTAGGACAGGCATATTAAAATTAATACTGGTACGTGAACTCCGGAACCTCCCTTCGAACAGTTCCTTACCATCCATTTTGGAGCGTATTGTTCCAAAACCATTTTCTTCATGCGTTATACTGAGCTGTCTCAAGCGCGGAAACATCAATGCGGCCTGCTCTGCCTGTTCACTTTTTACTGTCTTTATGGAATCAGAACTATCATGTTGACCTGTGGAAGCTGTCTGCTGTGCCCTAACAGAAACAGACACCATAATCAAAAAAATAACCAAATTTAATTTTTGCATTTTATCTACTTTTAGAAATTCCTATGACTTAATTTTCAATTCTTTAGAAAAGAATTAAGTTGACGCTGCAAATTTATAATAGGTACAAGAAAACTAGGAGTGGTTTGTTTATGAGGCGTTCAAAAAGGTTATTGAAACCGCCTCAACAAAAATAAAGTGTATGGCGTGATTATTCATAATCCTGCAGCCACTTGAGAAACTGGGATGATTTTTCTCTGCTGATTGTAATGACATCATCATGCTGAATAGAAATTGCTAGCGACATTTTGCGTGAAAGTAGACTTGATGCATGGACAATAGCTTTTCGGTTCACAAGATACTGGCGGTTTACACGGAAGAAGGATTCACCCACCAGCTGCTCCAGTTCATCCATGCTTTTATTGGCATAGTATGTCTTTTTATCAAACGTACAAAGCTGGACTAAGTTATCTTTCAGAAAGAACATGGCGATGTCAATGACCCGAATGGGTATAACCATATCTTTCTGGTTCACTAGAATTGAGGAAACCTTAGATTTTGGTGTATCGGAAAACATGGTTTTCAATGCTTCATATTGCCGGAATACCTCCTGCTGACCAGCTCCTGTCAGATTCTTATACTTCTGTAGTACCTCACGGACCGAATCCTCTGTAAATGGCTTTAAAATATAACCGATACCATTTGCATTAAAGGCATTGAACGCATATTCATCATAAGCAGTACAGAAGATGACAGGTACCTGCAAGTGCTTAAGAATTTCAAAACTCAGTCCATCGCCAAGACGTATATCACTGAAGATGAGATCCGGTTTTTCCTTCTTACTGAAATATTCCAGTCCTTCTTTTACCGAGCGTATGATAATGCTTATCTCAAGCGAATTATCTATTTGTTTTAAAGTCTGCTGTAAATCAGTAGCAGTTAATCTTTCGTCTTCAATGATTACAATTTTCATCTTACCAATATCTTTAGGTAAACTGTAAAAAATCTAGTATCTGAGGTTATCCTGATTTCGTCTTCTCCCAACAAACGATATCGTTCTTTCAGGTTGTAAAGTCCATTACCTGCTGAAGGTTCCTTATGCGGATTTTCCTGAAGGTTATTACGGACAATTATAAACCCCTCCTCTTCATAAATCCATATTTTTATCGGTTTCTCTTCGGTCAGCTCGTTATGTTTCAATACATTTTCTATCAAAGGCTGTAGGGAAAAATAAGGAATATGGCCTTTTTGAAGGACCTCTTCGTTTAATTGAATATCATATTCAATTGAGCTACCGAACCGGATTTTTTGCATCTTGAGATAATTGAGACAAAAAGAAACTTCTTCATTAACCGATGCGATGTGCTCTTTAGGATTTGAGACAGATACACGTAAAAAATTAGCCAGATGTACTAAATACTCCTCTCCAAGTTTATTATCCTGCTTGTACAGGGACTTTACAGTGTTTAGCGCATTGAAAAGAAAATGAGGCTGTATCTGCTGTCTTAAGAGCAGGTTTGTCGTATCACTTATGTTAGCTTTCAGCTGCAATTTTTCTATTTCACTACGAGCGTGACGGTATCGAAATATGATAAGCCAATGAATAATCAGAATGATGGTATTAAAGAGTGACAAAGACGATATTGCCAGAATATAAGGTTCGATAGTACCATCTTCTCCCTCCCATGCATTGCCGGTAATAAATGAATACAGTCGAACCATCAAAAACCAAATAATTATCACCCCGATATAGCTATATATATAAATCCTGTATTTTGGAAAGCTCTTTTTCCTCCTTTGCGTGTTTGAATTCCAGACAAACAGAAACATATTTCCAAAACCGACCAGATTCGTAAAGACAAGTGACTGAAAAAATCTATAAATTATCTCTGTATAGCCGTAGTGCAGCCTAAATAGAGATATCCCTACCAGTGCTGAGAACAGAAAGCCGATAATTAAATTTAAACGTATAAAAGATTGTATAGGAAACTGATATATCATACTTACAAAGATAACTATTTGCCTAGAAGCGCATACGGCTTTATCCCTGAACTGGTTACATTTGTGTCTCAATAAGCGAAAATACATTGCGAAGCGTCCAAAGAACCAACAAAAGAAACAAGATCTTTGCGTTTAGCAGATCTGACTACTTTTTAAAGAGTCTGTCAATATACAGCACATATGAAAGCTGCATTCCCACTGAAGTGAGACTTGAACGGCTTCCTGAAGGTACATAGACTTGCTTGTTTCCGACAAGTACAGATAAACCGGCCGCCCAGTTATCCCTGTGATAGGAAGAGCCAAAACGACCCGAGGCGGTGGGATAAACTTTAATATTCCCTTTTTTTAAAGCCTCAGGATCATTTCCAAAACTTCCCCCTACCATACTCATAGCCGACAGTAGCCAATATTTGTCCAGAACCCAGGAGTAACCATATCCAGCCTTTATACCTAATTGAAGGTTGTTAGATCGTTCTTTTTCCATTACAGAGTTGTTTTTATCCATTTCAAGACAATAAAAATATGCATCTGCACTCAGTAAGAAACTTCCAGCAGATTTACGCTGTATTTCACCCAGATCAAAAGCTGTCTTTGAAGAGAACTTATTACCGCTGAAAACATAGGCCAGCTCACCTCCAGCCTACAAAACGGACAAATTCGGATAAATCCCTCCTACGCTCCTATCCTCTTTTCGACTATAAAATCCCTTATATTGCTGAAAAGACAAATCAAGTATAAAATCTTTCCAGTAATTGTGAATCTGTAAATCAAAGCTTTTGGTTTTCCCGTATTTTTTTTTGTTGTTAAGAGCAAACAGTCTATATCCCAGTCGGACATTAACCACAGTATTCTTTATGGATACGCCCAAACCTGGTGCCAGAGGTATATTGGGCGTATAAGTAGTCCCATTATCCCGTATCTGGATAAAATCAGTACCAACAAAGCCCATTAATCTGATCTTTTGAGAATAACTTTCGATGTAAGCAGAATCAATATCCTGAGCGAAGATAGCATTGGAAAAAAGAGTAAAAGAAAGTATGATGCTAAGTATTATGCGTATTCTCATTCACTAATTTATTATGGATTTTTATATTCTGGATAGGTAATGTGACAATCAGCTTGATCCCCCTATACCCATTAGAATATTCTGCATAAAAGTGACAAGTACTTTTTAAACTAAAATGCCGTAAAGAGTTCAAAATATTTATTTTTTTCCTGAGCAAAATTAATCTAAAATAGCGATGAATTGAAAGCCAAATAGAATGAACCGTACAAATTAGTCATTGAAAACGCAGTTTCTGGTGGCGAAGCGGATGGAGATAGTCCTCTGATTTGGCTAATGTTCTCTTCACGAATTCCTTCATTAATGTACTTAAACATTTCTTGAATCCTCCCATTATTTGGTCACTCTATATTCTTCAGGATATGTATCAAGTTTCCTAAGAGCAACATAGCACACATTACCCTACAGCAAAAGATGTGGACGAATGATTTTTTTGCTGAAAACTTGTTGTATGAAAGGATAATTCGAAGTAGAATTGTAAACTATTGGAATTGTTATTATAGGTTGATTTCATCAAGTTGAAAATCTATCCAGCTTTCCAGTTTTTATCTAATGGATAAAAAATATTAAATGGAAGAATCGCTGCAGTAATTTTACCTTGGAGGAATTGGCTTAAATAGATTTTAGTTCAATTATTGGTCCGTTACTTAGATGCAGCAACTGAACTGGGTTTACGATCAAAAATAACTGGTTTTTCACTACCGTCCAAGAGAATTCCTATACTTTGAATCTGACCATCCACATTGCTAAAGAAATTAAATAGAAGGTTACTTGGTTCTGTATCGACGACGCCATATTTATCTACAGACCTTGGGTCAAAAACGTCGTAGTGCCGATGAATTAGAATGACCTTCTCATAACCAAGTTCGCTGTATAAATTATTATCCTTAAGCTTTATCTCAATAATCCCATAAGCAGGATTTTCAAAAAAACCTGTGTACTGTTTTAAAGGATGGGAAGGGTTCGTCGATTGAACAGATAACTTTTCTTCTTCTTTTTTAACACGACGCAGAGAGTCGATTTCCGCTACTTTTTCACCATTCCAATCGATTGGCTCTAAGCCAAAAAGTATATCCACTATAGAATTTCTGACTACTGTGGGAACTTTAGATACGTTTTGATTGGTTAATACGACAATCCCTAGCGTATCAGATGGAAAAAATGCAACGTTTGCAGAGAATCCGTTAATATTGCCGCCATGTTCTACTTGATAATGGCCTCTATAGGAGCCGATCATCCAACCTAAACCATAGTTGGAAAGGAAAACATCCTTATGTTTATCTGGTAAACCCGCATCCATCACCATCTGGGAACTTACAGCCTCTTTTATATAATTTGCCGGAAGTATTTCTTTCCCATTAAAATAACCTTGGTTGAGCCAGACCTTGAGCCAGTTGGACATGTCACTAACACTGCTGTTTATGCTTCCTGCTGGTCCCATACCATTAATATTATAATAATCAATCAGTTTTATCGTGTTATCTTTAGAAAGTGTATAGGGCAAAGAAGCATCTTTATCCCGCTGGAATG
>JAQSXG010000259.1 GCA_029256785.1 Neobacillus sp. | reverse complement strand
AATGGTATCTTTTGATTATGCCACTTTTGATGAAGAACTTGAGTACGAATATCCATATGGAGCTGGTCCTTCTTTAGGTACCTATCCGCCAAGATAATAAAAAAGGCATTGGGATCAATTCCCCAATGCCTTTTTTTATTAGAGGTATTTTACCGCGCCAATTATTATTAACACCCATGCGGCTAAGAAGCAAACGCCTCCTAGTGGTGTAATCGCTCCTAGGATCCCAACTTTTGTCAAACTAAGAGTATACAAGCTACCGCTAAATAAAATAATTCCAAGCAACATCAACCATCCAGCCCAAGTGAATTGTGGGCTGGTTGTTACTTTACTAAGTAAAAAGCCAATCACTAGGATACCTGTTGCATGGAACATTTGATAGGTCACACCTGTTTTCCATATGTCTAGGTATTTAGGTTCGAGTTTGTCTGCTAGTCCGTGTGCCCAAAGGCCCCTAGTGCAACGGCAATAAAGGCGTTAATCGCTCCAATAATAATAAATGCTTTCATGTCATTTCCCCCTTGTTAACTATTAAAAATCAAGTAGTGAGTCGCCGTTTGCTTCGTCTTCCATTTCTATCTTTTTCGGCTGGTTTAAGGAAACTGGCTGTTGGTATATTTGTTGACCCATTACCGGTTGTTGGAATACTTGCTGATTCATTGCCGGCTGAAAAGCCGGAGTGATTGGTGTTTCATTTTTCCCAGGCTTTTCATCAAGGATGAGCTCGCATAGTATTTTAATAGAGTGTACCCGCTCCCGCAAGCTTTCTGACTTCGAACTATTTTTTGCTTGCTGTAATTCTTGCTCTATTTTGGATAATAATTTATCTACAGATATATTCATTTCGTCTGTACCTCTCCATCTCAATCTTATTACTACCATCATAACAAATTTGGAGGAGGAATAGAAACTCGACAAATTTCTTAGGTTTCACGTGAAACAAGTCGTAAATTGCAAAAAAAAACCGCACCTGTAAAGTACGGAGTTCGTTTTATCCAAGTATTCTCTGATAAATCGTTTTGGCATGTGTAATATCTTTTGTACCGTGAATGAGGGCACGACCGTCATTAAAAATAACCATTCGCTCCTCACCCATTTCCACAGACAGTAGATAAGGATTACCTTTGACCACATACCCAAGCGAGGTTAGTTGACCAGAAAGTTTCTCAAGCGAAATCTCCCCTTGTTTGGAGGGGCGAATTTGTACCGTATCCCTGCCGCATAACACACTTGTTTTCATCATATTTTCATGATCAAGGTAGGGGTAGGTCCGTTCCTCCCCGCATGATAAGCAACCAGCAACCTTTGCTTTGGACATTTTTAGGCTTGTGTACTGATTTCTCCATAAATCAAAGCTGACAAACGAAGTGCGGACTGCATCCCAATCCTCAACCAATATTTTTAACGCCTCAGCAGTTTGATGGGAGATAACCATTTGAACAGTTGGGGCAATAATCCCACCAGTATCACAGGTCATCCCTTGTAACGGAATCGTCCGCAGCAAGCAGTTCAAGCAAGGAGTTTTCCCTGGGAGAATCACAAAGCTCATTCCAAAACTTCCAACACAAGCCCCATAAATCCAAGGGATAGTGTATTTTTGCGATACATCATTGATCGCCATACGTGTTTCAAAATTATCCGTCGCATCAATAATTAAATCGACACCGCCAACCAACTCTTCAAGCAGAAGCGGTGTGGCGTCGCCAATTATCGAAACAATTTCAACCTCAGAGTTAATCGCTTTTAAGCGTTTTTCTGCTGCTGCTGCCTTTGGAAGCTTTTGGGCTACATCTTCTTCGGTATAAAGCTGTTGACGCTGCAAATTACTGGCTTCCACATAATCTCGATCAATAATGGTGATTTTTCCTACACCAGCTCTGGTAAGAATTTCTGCATTACCTGAACCAAGGGCTCCGGCACCAATCATTAACACATGTTTGGTGTGTATTTTTTCTTGCCCTGCTTTTCCAATCCCCGGAAAGAGGACTTGCCGTGAATATCGTTCGCTCATCTAGTTATTCCCCTTTCCAGTAAGCTTTGTTAAATAAGACTGTTGATTGGTGCTCCAGGCACTTCGCTTTCTGCGGGCGGTCGGTGAGCCTCCTCGGAGCTGCGCTCCTGTGGGGTCTCACCCTGACCTGCTAGTCCCGCAGGAGTCTCGTGCCTTCCGCACAAATCAACAGGGCTCGAAAATCAACAATAACCCTTAACAAAGCCTTCAAGTAAAAACTGCTATTTTCAGCCACCACTTACCGGTGGGATAAAGGCTACCTCGTCACCTTCACCAATCACTTCATCATCCTGGGCAAATTCTTCGTTGACGGCAGTCATTACTGTGTCCAATTTTGGTAGGTCGTACCTTGAAGCCAACTCTTCCTTCAATTCGGCGACCGTTTTTCCAGCAACGTCAAGTCTAAGAAACTCTTCACCGACAGCATCACGTAAATGTGCAAAAAAGAGAACCTTATTCATGTAAATCACTCTCCTCCGGTTTTCCAGTCGGATAGGCAACCGTTTCAAGTTGGTTACCCATCCACTCTTCGCCATCTTCCCAATGCTCTTTTTTCCAAATTGGGACAATTTCCTTTATTCTTTCGATGGCATAGCGATTTGCTTCATAGGAATCGGCACGATGGGGCGTAGAGACGGCAATGACGACAGCAATATCAGTTATCTCTAGACGACCAACACGGTGCGTAATGGCGACGCGTGAGCCTTCCCAGCGTTCTTCAATTTCTTTGCCGATTTGTTCAAGCTTTTTCACAGCCATCGCTTCATAGGCTTCATAAATTAAGAAAAGTGTCTTTTTACCTTTGGTTAATTCCCGGACGGTTCCGATAAACGTATTGATTGCACCAGCTTCACGCTGGACCACTTTATCAATCACTTCTTGTGTATTTATTGGTTCTTTAGATATCTGGAAGTTCATCTATTCGCACCTCTTAGCTTAAGCTTTTTGGTTCTGCATTTTCGACCACAACATAGCCGCCAATCTTATCAACCTGTTGTTTAAAATGATCCGATTGTATGATCCCGATTAACAGCTGTCCGCTTTCACTTTCATAAAAGCTTTTTGTCATAAGCAAATCATATTCTTCATCAGCAACTGGAACAAAGTCTAAGTCCATAGCTTTTGCTGCCGGATAGATCCCTAATCCTGCACCTTTCGTATCGCCTTTTACTTCCGCGGCCACCGCTAAATGGGAAAACATTTCACGTTCATAGCCGATAATTTCCTCCGGTGATAGCCCCGCCTCTGTAAGAAGCATATCCAAGAGAATCCTCGTTCCTGCGCCTTTTTGACGGTTAACGTAGTTCGCTTGTTTCTTTGCCACGTCATCAATCGAGTGTATTTCGAGCGGATTTCCTTTTGGTAAAATCCATCCCTGCATTCTTTTTAAAAATGGATAAAGAATGATATCTTGACCTGCTAGTAATTTCTTTACATATGAAAGATTGTATTGCTTTGTACTTGGGTCAAGCAAATGAATGCCCGCTACATGGGCCTCGCCTTTTCGAATTGCCATAATTCCTGCCATACTGCCAACATGTGCAGAGACAATTTTCATGTCTGTTCGCACTCGTTTTAGCTGTGACGATAAAAGGTCAATGGTTAAGTCGTGGCTCCCGCAAAACATAATCGCATTTTTCACTTCTTCGAGCGGTCGCAATAATTCTACTTCTACATGCTCCCCTTGTTCATAACCGATTACATTTGCAGGTACAACCAGAAGCCCATCTGCCCTGACATAGGACATTGTCACACCAGCAGCCCTAGTTAGCGGATTGGCAACAAATTGTCCATTCACGTAGCCGATATTCATTCGGACAAAGTCCTCTGCACCCATACCCGAGACAATCCGCCGTCCAAGCTTCACTGTTACCGTTTGTCTTTTTGGTTCAGGAATTTGTAAATACTCACACACTAATGGGCGAACAAACCATTCAAGTGCTAAATAAGCAGAAACTGGATATCCTGGCACGCCAACAACAATTTTGCCGTTAATTTTTCCTAAAATTACAGGTTTACCCGGTCTTGCTGCTACTCCATGTGTGAAAACCGTTCCGATTTCAGCAATAATATGGACGGTATAATCCTTCGATCCTGCCGAAGAACCAGCATTGATCACGATAATATCTGATGTTTCAGCTGCTTCCAAAAGTGCTGCTTTTATCCGCTGGGGCTCATCTTTTACAATACTATGTAACTTTGGCTCTGCGCCCCATTCCTGAACGAAACCTGCAAAAACTGCCCCGTTAAATTCAATAATCTTTCCAGCAGTCAGAGTTGAATCTGCCTCAACGAGTTCATTGCCAGTTGGAATGATTGAGACCACAGGCTTTTTCACAACCGGAAGTTCAAGCTGCTGAGAGGATAAAAGTACTCCCAAATCAGCTGGTCTAATCATGTGTCCTTGAGGAAATAGCATCTCCTCCTGAACCACATCTTCACCAATCGGCCGAATATGTTGCCATGGTGTGGCTGGTTCAATAATTTCAATCGTATCAGCATCAAGAATATCAACATTCTCAATCATAATTACCGCATTGAACGGCGCAGGAATAGCATTTCCCGTATCTACGTATGAAAACTCTTTACCCTTTTTAAGGATAAGAGGATTTTGCTCGTGTGCATTGTACGTACTTTCAGCAATAACAGCAATTCCATCCATTGCCGAAGCGTGGTAATGAGGTGTTGAATTTTGTGCAAAAATTGGCTCGGCTGTAACACGTCCTAAAGCAGTAGTTGTTGGAATTCTCTCCACTTCAAGGGGCAACTGAAACGCTTCGAGAATCTCTCGCTTCGCTTCCGATCGGGGTTTGTCCTCTAAATAAATTTTACGTTTATAGCGTGTTGGTTCCATCGTTTATTTTCCCCCTTATCGTGTTGCAATCACAGGTACATAATCCCCCTGTGAAATACCCTCTTTTTCTGAAGTAATCTCGACAATCCCATCACTTTTTACAAGTGTCGTAATCAGTCCTGATTTTCCAATTATCGGCTCTGCCCACCATTCGCCTTCCTTTTCAAATAGGCGTACACGAATATAATCCGAACGACCTGGTGCCGAAGGGATGTTTTTTGTTATACGTGCAAAAACTCGGTCTAATTTATTCTCTACTTTCTTACCTTTACGTTTTTCCAAAATCTTTTCGCCAAAGAGTTTAAAAATGATCATTGCTGACGCTGGATGACCTGGTAATCCTATCACTGGTTTTCCGTTTGCAAGGGCAAGGATGGTTGGCTTTCCAGGCTTAATAGAAATACCATGGACAAACACTCCAGGTGTTCCTAAAGAATCTATTACCTCGATAGTATAGTCCTTGGCCCCGACTGAACTTCCTCCTGAGAGGATTAAGCAATCCACTTGGTTATAAAGCTCCTTTGCCCGCTGTTGGAATTCCTGGTAGTCATCTTTCACAATACCACCATAGATTACATCAATACCCCATTCAGCCGCTAAGCTAGCAATCGTTAAATAGTTAATATCACGAATTTGTCCAACTAAAAGATTCTCTGTTTGATAGGGAACGATTTCATCGCCAGAGGAAAGATAGCCCGCGATAAGCTTTCGATAAACGGTTACCTCACTAACACCTAATGAGGCAAGAGCACCTAATTCTTGTGGGCGAAGCATTGTCCCTTCTTCGAGAAGAACCTCTCCACTGCAGATATCCTCTCCGGCACGAATGACATTTTCATTAGGTGCAATTTGTTTATATACGTTTAGTAACCCATCAATATCTTCACAATGCTCAATCATAATTACACTATCACAACCATCAGGGAGCATGCCCCCCGTCGGAACGTAAACCGCTTCACCCAGACCAACCTGGCAAGTAGCTGCTTCACCCATTTTCACTTCACCGATTACATTTAAAAAACCTGGCATCGATTCAGAAGATCCATACGTATCCTTTGCCCTGACAGCATAGCCATCAACAGTTGAACGGTCAAATCCTGGGACATTTTCCTTTGCAATGACAGGGACCGCTAAAATATAATGAAGGGCATTTTCCAGTGTCCGAACCTCAGTCTCTTTTATTGCCGTGACCTGTTCATCTATTAAGTCGAAGGTTTCTTCAACCGTTTTTACTTTGAAAAATTGCATTGCTTTTTTCTACCTCCCTTGCTACTTTGCCTCGAACCACTTTTTTGCCTCTTCATATTCATGGGGATAATTCATGTTGAAAAAAACACGCTCAATGTCGCTGTTACTATATGCTTGCAGTTCCTTTTCAGATAAATATAGGACGTTTAAGTGGTCGAGCAAATGTTTGATTGGAAGACGTCCATCCTCAATACATTCTTCTATTTTCTTTACCGTACTCTTTTGAAAAACGGTACATAACGTTTGCATTTTTCCATTAACTACGGGTACTACTGCATCGTAATGGTTACTATTATTTACAAGGATTTCGGCAAGTTCTCCAGTAACGAACGGCATATCACAAGCAACAATGAAATTTACATCATAGGCAGAAGCCGTTAGTCCTGCATGAAAGCCTGCAAGCGGTCCTTTATTTGAATAATGATCTGCTACCATTTTCACTCCCAAAAATTGATAGAGTTCGGGTTCGTTCGTTACCAG
>JAQSXG010000258.1 GCA_029256785.1 Neobacillus sp. | reverse complement strand
ATCTGCACCGCTTTATCCGCCACCCTGTTATATACCTCTGAACCATAAAGCTTAAGCATGGCTGCTTCCTTGATGACTTTCATTCCTTGATCAACCATCCAGGCAACTCTATAGGTAAAAGAGCGGAGTGCCTCAATTTCGACAGCCATTTCTGCAAGCATATGTCCCACTGCCTGATGTTTAATGATAGGTGTTCCAAATTGCACACGTTCTTTTGCATAAGCTGTTGACATATCAAGGAGCTTTTGACAGGATCCAAGATTTCTAGATGCAAGTCCGGCCCGACCATTTGCCAAAATCTTCAAAGCATTTACATAGCCTTGGCCCTCCGTTCCCAATATATTCTCAATTGGAACCTCACAATCTTCAAAGATTAATTCTGCCGAGTGAGATCCTCTTAGGCCCATCTTTTTCTCAACTGCCCCAACTTTAAAACCAGGGAAATCCTTTTCAACAATGAAAGAGGTAATCCCCTTTGCTCCTTTTTTCGGGTCAGTTACGGCCATCACCGTGAAAACACTTGCTTCCGTTGCATTCGTAATATAATGCTTTAACCCGTTAATAATGTATTTATCCCCGTGAAGAACCGCTGAAGTTTTTATATTTGCCGCATTGGAACCTGCATCAGGCTCAGTTAGTGCGAATGCTCCTAGCTTATTTCCGACAGCCATTTCAGGAAGATATTTTTTCTTTTGCTCTTCATTGCCCATCTCCACAATCCCGACGGTGCCAATCCCCGTATGTGCTCCTATTAACGTGGTATAACCATTATGTGTTTGTCCAATTTCCTCATAAAGGGCACATTTTCCCACCATCCCAATTCCTAAACCACCATATTCTTCCGGAATACTTAAACCAAATAAACCTAGTTCTTTTGAGAGATTGATAATACGTTCTGGAATTTGATTTTCCTCTTCAATTTGCATCGCTACTGCTTCAACTTCCGTTTGTATAAAATTTCTCACATTCCTTTTTAAAAATAAAATTTCTTCATCCATTTCAAAGTTCATCTCTAAACACCCCTATCTCTTTTCTTTTCTTGATAGCTTAATAACCGGTAAATGGTTTCCAGGGATGGTGTGTCCACATTTACTAGTTTTCCGGCATTTACAATGTATCCACAGATTGATTCAAGCTCCATCGCTTTTCCATTCAGCTTATCCTGAAGCATGGAGGTTTGATGGTTTCTAGCAAGCTGCCCTTGTTTAATAATTGTTTCGTGGTAACTTTCTTCAATCTCAAATCCTAATTTTCTAGCAACAGAAATCGCCTCTTTACAGATTCTAATCGCTGTCGCTTTTAAACCAATATCATCTAGAATTGTTCCCGTACTCGATTCAATCAGAGCAGTCAATGGGTTAAATGTGACATTCCAAAGCAACTTCTTCCATTTAACCAATAATATATTACTAGTTGGAAAGGTTTCGATGTTTGCATTATTAAATAATGCAGACACATAAGTAACCTTTTCTACTAAACTCTCATCCAGAGAACCAAGAACTAGCCTTGGAGGTACCCCGATTTGTTTGACTACACCAGGTTCTTTTACAATTGCCTGAATATAGGTTGCGGCTGATAAGACCCTATGAACTCCAAAAATATCTGCCAATAACCCCTCATTATCAACTCCATTCTGGAGCGTAAGGATTAGGCATTCCTTCTTTAAGTATGGAAGTATGTTAGTGGCGACCTCGGTAGTAGCTGTTGACTTCACACAAAACAACAGAAGGTCTACATCTGAAAAAGACTGATAACTTTCTGAAAAAATACCGTCTACTGTAATTGTTCCACTTTCACTCTCAATTCTTAACCCCTTTTTTTGTAATACTTTGTGGTTGTCACCACGGGCATAAAAGACAACTTCCTTTCCAGAATCCTTTAAAAGACCACCAAAGTAGCCACCTACTGCACCCGTACCAGCAATACCTATCTTCATTTTGGAATCCTCCGATGTGAAATTTATGTATGATCTGGAAAGACCAATGCATCCTTCCAGACAACTATTTACTTTAATAGGTCTGGCTGTTCTTTTACAATCCGATTCCATAATGGTTGAAATTGGAACCATCCAGCTTCGGTTGTACCAACAGTACCATAAGCTGCAGCAGCATTTTCAGGATCAATGATTACAGGGTTTCCTGCAGATTCAGCAAGTAATTGGGCCTGACATGATCGTTCCATGGTTATAAACCACCAGGCAGCCTCATCCACTGATTTCCCAACTGTGAGTAATCCATGATTTCGTAAAATACATGCCTTCTGCCTTCCAAGTGCCTTACCTATCCGCTTGCCTTCCTCAATATCTAATACCACTCCAGTAAAATCATCAAATAATGAATGATCCTTGTAAAAAGCACAGGCATCTTGGGTTATTGGGTCCAAAAGACGTCCCAGCGAAGACCACGACTTTCCATAAACCGAATGGGCATGGGCAGCAGCATTTACATCAGGCCTTGCCGCATGAATTTGTGAATGAATCGCAAAAGCAGCCCGATTTACAGGATATTCCCCTTCTACAACCTCACCTTCATGGTTACAGAGGATCAGGTCTGATGCTTTAATTTGGCTAAAATGCATACCAAATGGATTTACCCAAAAATGGTCTTTTTTCTCAGGGTCTCTTGCTGTGATATGCCCTGCAACGCCTTCGTCAAACCCAAATTTGGAAAACAATCTAAATGCACCAGCTAGTTTTTGCTTTATATGCTGTCTTTCCTCATCAACATTTGCGAAGACCGGTGGTGTGAAGCTTAACGTCATTTTCGTAGTCATCAGATCGCTCTTCCTCCTTTTAGATAATAACAAAAAAATAGTACCTCCAAGCCAAGTAATAAACCCAGCTACAAGAAAAAATTCTCTTGTAGCCGGGTCACTTGTTGTTTGCTACTCTAAATTAGTATTGATGATACAGAACCTCGCCCTTTAATACATCGGCACCATTTTGGTTAACCGCCTGGACAGTAAATCGGAGCTTATTTTCATTTGATTCAATTAAGGTTGCTTTTAAGGTAACAACATCGTTTAAAAACACCATATTCCTAAAACGGATAGTGTAATCTGCTATAAAACCCTCTTCATAGTAGGGTGTAAATAGTTTTGCCAGATTTCCCATCGTCCACATTCCATGTGCAATAATCCCAGGTAATCCTGCTTTTTCCGCTTCTTCATCAATTGTATGAATTGGATTGAAATCTCCTGAAGCACCTGAATATTTGATTAAGTCCATCCTCGAGACAGGCTCGAGTTGGATTTCTTTTAGTGATTCACCTACTTGTAATTCTTCCAGCGTTATCACTTCGTCAACACCTTCCTTACAGCTTCGGTAATAATGACTGTTTGCTTAGAGGTAAATATCGTATTTCCAGCTAAGTCTTCACCATAGCTTTGAACAGCGAGGATTCCCATTGTACCTTGGTTTCCTTTCTTCTCTACATAGCTTTCAACGACGGAGTAGCAATTAATTTCTTCACCAATCAGTAATGGTCTTTCATAGTGATAGGTTTGTTCACCGTGAATTAAGCCTTTAGGCGGTAGGTTTAATCCCTCTATTTCTCCATAGTCAAAGACACGTGGAAAAGTGGGTGGGGCGATATTTCTTTTATATCTTGATATTCTTCCAGTTTCTTCATCAAAGTAAATGGGGTGAAGGTCGCCAATTGCTTCAGCAAATTTCTTAACGGCTCCTCTTTCGACCGTGTTTCTTACTTTATTGGATTGTTTGCCAATTTGATCTTTATACAATTGTATTTCGCCTCACTTTTATTAGTTTTTTGGACCTCCGGCAACGTATATTACTTGACCATTTACAAAGGATGATTTTTCGTCTGCAAAGAAGGCAACTGCATTTGCGATATCTGCTGGTTTTCCACTTCTTCCCACTGGGATTTGTGAAACACTGGCTTGAATCAGCTGTTCGAATGGAACACCGATTCTAGCTGCTGTTTCTTTCGTCATTTCTGTTTCTATAAAGCCAGGAGCAACTGAATTTGCAGTAATTCCATATCTTCCTAGTTCAATTGCAAGTGTTTTTGTAAACCCTTGTAACCCAGCCTTTGCCGCAGCATAATTAGCTTGACCGCGATTACCGAGAGCAGAAGTAGAAGAGATATTAATGATCCGACCGTATTTATTTTCAACCATATATTTTTGTACGGCACGGGCTGCATTAAACGAACCTTTTAAATGAACGTCCATCACCGTTTGCCAATCCGAATCTGTCATTTTAAATAAAAGATTATCGCGAATGACCCCTGCATTATTAACTAGAATATCAATCGATCCAAATGCTTCATATACTTCTTTGACCGCATCCTCCACCTGCTGGGCATCAGTAACATTAGCAATCTTTGAAATGACCTCATAGCCTTTTTCTTTTAATTCACTCGTTGTTTCAACTAACGCTTCTTCATTTAAGTCAATAAATGCTACCTTTGCACCCTCTTGAGCCAATAACTCAACAATTCCTTTTCCTATACCACGACTTCCACCTGTTACAAATGCTACTCTACCTGAAAATCTGCCTACCATATTAAATTCCTCCTGAAAAATAGTAATCTATTAAATATATGGCTCTGTTAAACTTGGATGTTGATTTGCGCTCCAGGTGCTATGCTTTCCGCGGGCTCACCCGTGAGCCTCCTCGCAGCTTCGCTCCTGCGGGGTCTCACTCAGCTCGTACATCCCACAGGACATTGATTGGCCTCCTTGAATTTGCCCACGCACAAAGAAAATGCGATAGCATTTTCGAGGAGTCAAGCACCTTGCGCTCCAATCAACAGGTTCTAAAATCAACAGTATCCTTTAACAGAGCGAAATATATAGTTAGCGCTTACAATAAATATTATACGTACTGTCCTATCTTCACATGCCCTTTAATAAGGTTACGTGCAATAATCATCCGTTGAATTTCATCTGTGCCATCATAAATTCTCCATAATCGCGCTTCACGATACCAGCGCTCAATAGGTAATTCCCTTGTATAACCCATACCTCCATGAATTTGGAGGACACGATCTACCACTCTATTGCCCATATTTGCACCATACAGTTTGGCCATGGAGGCAAGATGGCGGTTATCTTCGCCATTATCAAGGGTGAACGCAGCATTTAACACTAGCCATTTTGCTGCCTCAATCTCAACAGCAGAATCAGCAATTTGCCACTGAATCGCCTGTCTTTCAGCAATTGGTTTTCCAAAGGTAACCCTTTCCTTTGCATAGTCAATGGCCATTTGCAGTAAACGCTCAGCTGCACCGACGGCTCTTGCACCAACGACCCATCTTGCAAAACCAATCCATTCCAGACCGAGATTATAACCTTTGTGTAATTCACCAAGAATGTTGTTTTCCGGAACGCGGACATTATCAAATACTAAACCGGCTGGACCCCATTCACCCATCGTATGTATATACTCTGATTTCCAGCCCATATCCCGGTCTACAATAAAACAGGTTACGCCTTCTCTTCCTTGCGTTGATTGATGAAGTTCTTTATCTGTAATGGCAATTGCCATGACAAAGTCTGCTTCATTTCCACCTGTAATAAAGGTCTTTTCCCCATTTAATACCCAGTCACTGCCGTCTTTGACTGCTGTCATCTTAATATTCCTCGTATCCGATCCAGCACCCGGTTCGGTCATGGCAAAGCAAGACTTTTTCTCGCCATTAATGGTAGGGAGGAGATATTTTTTCTTTTGGTCTTCGTTTCCATAATAAAGGATATTATCTGCAGACCCGCCAAATGAAAATGGAACAAACGTTTTAGAAATTTCCATTAATACGATTGCCATCATCATCTGACCAAGATCTGCTCCACCATACTCCTCTGGCGTATTGATACCCCAGAAACCAGCTTCCTTTGCCTTTAGCTGTAACTCTTTTAATTTTTCAGCAGATAAACTTGGCTTTCCTTCTCTCTCATTTCTAAGGACTTCATTTTCTAACGGAATTAACTCTTTCTCTACAAATCTCCTAATTGTCTTTTGCACCATTTGTTGTTCGTCTGTTAAACGCAAATGCATACCCATCACTCCATTCTTTACCTAGATTCAAGTCAACTTTGCTACTAAATAATAATATGCAGATTACACCGGATAGATACCTACCGGTCGGTATGTTACTTTTATTTTATTCTGAACTTTCAGATTAAACAAGGTATTTGTTAAAATAATTGTCAGTCATTTCATTTTTTTCTATCATTACTTATTTTGGCCCTTTCCTGAATTGCGATATTCCATATTCCTGCTAAGTCTTGTACTATATATAATAAAGATCATTTTATCGATATTAACATAGGACAGGAGTCATACATGAAAAAAACGTACCTATTATTCCTATACTTCCTTGGAAGTTTTATTTGGATATATGCTAGTAATTATTTACTTACCCATTTTGTACCCACATCTTTAGATTATTATTTCGAACGAGGAAAAGAGATTTTTTATATTATTGTGACTGGTGGAATCTTTTATTTTTTTATCCTAAAAAAAGAAGAGTTGGATACAACAAAAGAGGAAGAAAAAAGGTTATCTACCTTAATTAATTCAATGGTAGACTTTGTTAACTTTAAAGATGGTGAGGGTCGTTGGATTCAAGCCAATGAAT
>JAQSXG010000257.1 GCA_029256785.1 Neobacillus sp. | reverse complement strand
ACCGGATTCATAAAATGCATGCCGATAACTTTTTCCGGACGATTTGTTGCCGCAGCAATTTCTGTGATAGGCAACGAGGAGGTATTGCTGGCTAAAATCACTTGTTCCGGCGCAATTTTATCTAGCTGGGCGAAGAGCTTTGTTTTAATTTCCATATTTTCCACGGCTGCTTCGATGACAAGGTCGACCGCGCCGGCATCATTTAAATCTGTTGATGGACGGATTCGATCCACTACCTCTTGTTTCTCCTCTGCTGTCATCCGTCCTTTTTCTACCACACGCGATAGATTTTTGTTGATTACTCCTAATCCACGTTCGACGAATTCCGATTTCAAGTCATTTAACACCACTTGAAAACCCGCTTGCGCACAAACCTGAGCAATTCCAGACCCCATTTGCCCAGCACCGATAACCATTACATTTTTAACACTCATTTTTTCCCCTCCGTATCTCGTATTTGTTGATATATCCGCGAAAACACCCCATATATCCGCGAAACGATTATTTCGGCACTTCTACCATCACGGCATCGCCTTGGCCGCCTCCGCTACAGATGGCTGCAATTCCAATACCTCCGCCGCGGCGCTTTAATTCGTGCACTAATGTCAGAATGATTCGAGCGCCACTAGCGCCAATCGGATGTCCGAGGGCGACCGCACCGCCATTAACATTGACCTTTTCCGGGTCAAGATTGGCAATTTTTTTACTCGCTAATGCTACCGCAGCAAACGCCTCATTAATCTCAAAGAGGTCAATTTCTGAAAGATCCCGCCCCGTCTTTTTCAATAATGCATTGATGACAAGTCCTGGTGTTTGCGGGAAGTCTTTTGCCTCAACAGCTACGGCTGTGTGTCCCAAAATTACCGCTTCCGGCTTCCTTCCTTCCCTTAGGGCACGTTCTTCGCTCATTAACACAAGTGCCGCCGCACCGTCATTAATTCCTGGTGCATTCCCTGCTGTGATCGTTCCGTCTGAATTAAAAACAGGTGCTAATTTCGCTAATCTTTCTAGTGATGTATCTTTCCGGGGTGATTCATCTTGACTGACTACAACTGGCTCTCCTTTGCGTTGCGGAATGGTGACAGGTACGATTTCCTCCGCAAACTTCCCTGTTTCCATTGCCGTTAATGCCCGTTGATGGCTTCTTAACGCCCACTCATCCTGCTCTTCTCGGCTTAGTTCCATCTCTTTTGCTGTTGAATTCCCGTACGTACCCATATGAACCCCTGTGAAACTACAGGTTAAGCCATCATGAATCATTAAATCCTTTACGGCGGAGTCGCCCATCTTCATTCCCCAACGTGCTTTCGGCAAAATATATGGTGCGTTGCTCATTGATTCCATACCACCAGCAACAATCACCTCTTCATCGCCTGCACGGATGATTTGATCTGCTACTGTCACGCTCCGCATTCCCGAAGCGCAAACTTTATTAATTGTTTCTGTTTTAACCTCCCATGGCAGTCCTGCTTCCCTTGCCGCCTGACGTGATGGAATTTGCCCTTGGCCCCCTTGTAAAACCGATCCTAAAATCACTTCTTGAACGTCGTCAGCCTTCACTTGTGCACGTAGCAATGCCTCTTTCACGGCAATTCCGCCTAACTCAACCGCAGACAAGCTACTTAAACTCCCCCCAAGCTTTCCGAAAGGTGTTCGAACCCCACTCAAAATAACCGTTCTTCCCATATAAGACACTCCCCTTTTTTTCCTACTATTCAGTCATTTGCGTGTAAAAAAAATCATTCGACTGAACGCTCGCTCGATACTCCCACAAAAAAAATCACCTATCAAAATGTAAGCGTTTTACTACCCATTATCTATTTTACATAAAAAATAGCAGAAGTTGAAATGTTTTACACAAAATTCATAAAATTAAGTGGATTAACACAATTCTTCAACTTCTGCTTATTTTATAACTTGGCTGTTTGATTTCCGCTAAAGACGCTACGCTTTCCGCGGGAGTCGAGCGACTTTCGCTCCAATCAACAGGTTCTTAAAAAAACAATGTACTTTATCAAAGCCTTATTCTTAAGCGACTTCCCCACAAACAGCTTTTTCTAATAATTCGGCTACATCGTAGGTTGATACTTTTTCTTCTACTTCTTTCGCCTTGGTACCGTCTGAAAGCATTGTTAAGCAGTACGGACAGGCTGAACTAATTACTGTTGGATTTACTTCTAATGCTTGCTCGGTACGGCTTACGTTAATGCGATGGCCTGTTTCCTCTTCCATCCACATTAAGCCGCCACCAGCACCACAGCACATGGCTGTTTCTCTGTTTCTTTCCATTTCAACGAGTTTGACACCCGGAATTGTTTTCAAAATCTCCCGTGGTGGATCATACACATCGTTATAACGGCCTAAGTAACAAGAATCGTGGAAGGTAATCGTTTCGTTCACTGCATGTTTAGGAACCAGCATTCCGTCGCGAACAAGTTCATAAAGAATTTCCGTATGATGAAACACTTCCGCTTCTAAGCCGAAATCAGGGTATTCATTTTTGAAAATATTATAGGCATGCGGGTCTGTTGTAATGATTTTCTTGACCCCTGCTTTTTCAAATTCCTCTATATTCTTCGTTGCAAGTTCCTGGAATAAGAACTCATTTCCAAGACGTCTTGGTGTGTCGCCAGAGTTTTTCTCTTTGTTTCCAAGGATGGCAAACTTCACACCCGCTTCATTTAGAAGCTTAGCAAAGGATAGGGCAATCTTCTGACTGCGGTTATCGTATGATCCCATCGCACCAACCCAGAATAAGTATTCAAATTCTTCTCCAGCCTTGTTCATTTCTTTTACCGTTGGTACATGAACATCCTCACGAGCATCGCGCCAGTTTTCACGCTCTTTACGATTTAAGCCCCATGGATTGCCTTGACGCTCGATATTCGTCATTGCTCTTTGTGCATCGGCGTCCATTTTTCCTTCTGTTAAAACAAGATAACGGCGTAGGTCGATAATTTTATCCACATGTTCATTCATTACTGGACACTGGTCTTCGCAATTACGGCACGTCGTACAAGCCCAAATTTCTTCTTCGGTAATAACTTCGCCAATTAAGCTTGGGTTATAGGCAAGTGTCGCTGCTGCTTCTTGTGATCCTTGACCACTTGCTGCAAGTGCCAGTTGGTTTCCTTTCGTCCCCGCAAACGCATAGGTTGGCACCCATGGCTGCTTGGAGGTTACCGCTGCACCGTGATTTGTCAGGTGATCACGTAGCTTTAGAATTAAATCCATTGGTGACAGCATTTTGCCTGTTCCTGTTGCCGGACACATATTCGTACAACGGCCACATTCCACACAAGCATAAAAGTCGATCATTTGATGTTGGGTAAAGTCTTCAATTTTTCCTACCCCAAACGATTCCTGTGATTCATCTTCAAAATCAACCTTTTTCAATTTACCTGGTTTTTCTAAACGGTTAAAATACACATTTGCTGGTCCAGCAATTAGATGCGCGTGCTTGGACTGCGGTACATACACTAAGAACGTTAATAAGAATAATAAATGCGCCCACCAGGCTACATAGAAAACAATAATAGCAGCGGTTTCTCCAAGCCATGAAAAGGCAAGTGAGATGACGGAAGCTACCGGTTCAGCCCATGTTGCTGCTTCATTGTGCCAAACTAGCCCCATTCCATTTCCAACAAGCACGGATACCATTAAGCCGCCGATAAAAATTAGTACTAGTCCTGCTTTGAAATTCCGTTTTAAACGGACAAGCTTTTCAACATACCGGCGATAAAACGCCCAGATGACTGCCACAAGAATTGTAAGCGTGACCAATTCCTGAATAAAAGTGAACGCAGGATACAATGGTCCAAGTGGTAGGTGTGCGCCAGGTTTAATTCCTTTGATAATAAAATCGATTGCACCTAATTGAACAAGAATAAATCCGTAAAAGAACATAACGTGGATTGCCCCACTTTTTTTGTCCTTTAAAAGTTTCTTTTGTCCAAATACATTCACCCATATTTTTTGCATTCGTTCCTTTACATTGTTGTCAAACTCAACTTTCTTTCCGAGTTTTATAAACTCAATTCGAGTTTTTACTACATAAACGAATAGACTGACTGCGTAAGCGGTTACAGCTAAGAACGCAATCAGGTTTACCCATAAAAGTCCATTCAATCAAAACGCCCCCCTATAATAATTCATCCATCTTCCCTTTTACTATGTAGAAAATTTTAACTCAATAAAATTTTCTGAACTTACTGTTATCTCTATTATATAATGAATGAGCATTCAGTCAATGATTTTACTTAAAGTTCGATTGACTTTTTTTCAAATAGCTCTTTTCGTAAAGATTTTTGTAAAAACCCAAAAGCCGGTTTTTACGTTTAAATAGCCATTTTGCCCTTCGAATAATGTTTTGCAGCTCTTTTCTCTAAATGGATTAGCCCTATAAAGGTGATTAGGCTTAAATACATCATTATTCCTTTCTAACTAGCAACAAAGTTTGAGAAAAGAGCCTATCAAATTCATACTATGGCCCTTGTTTGGCAAATATAAAAACAATGATTGGAGGAAAAATCCTTATGAAATTACTATTCATTTTGCTTGGACTTATACTTCTTATCATTATTTGGTTCTATCTTGATTTTACGTTAGGCTATCGAAAGCATCGTAAGATTGTCCGGAATCAGGAAACACCGGTTCTCCAAGGAGACTTTGATATCTTTCCACATGGGAAGAAGCTGTTTGCTGATTACTTTGATGAGCTAAAGAACGCTAAAAAGCATATCCATGTGTTATTTTATATTGCTAAAAATGATCCAATTAGTCATAAGTTCTATGAAATATTAGAAGATAAGGCCCGTGAAGGCGTTGAAGTTCGTCTGCTACTTGACCGAATCGGTAGTATTGGCGTGAAGAAAAAGACTATTGCTTCGTTGCGTGAAGCTGGTGTGTATTTTGCTTTTAGTAATCGGATTAAACTCCCCTATCTTTTTTATTCTTCTCAAGTCCGAAACCATCGAAAGATATCGGTTATTGATGGTGAAGTTGGTTATCTCGGCGGCTTTAACGTTGGAATGGAATATATTGATGAGGACCCAAAGCTCTGTCCATGGCGTGATTACCATTTGAAAATTACCGGAGAAAGTGTGTCATTTTTACAGCAAGAGTTCTTTGTTGACTGGCAGGAATATGGTGAAAAGGTTGCTAATCCATCAACGTACGATATGAATTTGCCCAAGGGAAAGGTCCGTCAGTGTTTTGTGCCTACAGAGGCTGGTCAGCTTGAGGCGAGGCATCTTGATTTTTTAAAAAAAGCCAAAAAGGCAATCATGATTGGTACGCCCTATTTTATCCCCAGTAAAAAAATCTTACATGAACTCGTTCTTGCAGCAAGGCGTGGGATTGAAATAACAATTATTGTTCCGTTTACAGCTGACCATGCCCTTGTACAAGAGGCCTCTTACCGGTATTTGCGACGACTTTTACGTGAAGGAGTCAACGTTTATCAGTTTAAGAATGGGTTTTATCATGCGAAATCAATTATAATTGATGACTGTTTATGTGATATTGGTACGGCTAATTTTGATAAACGGAGTTTATTTTTAAATAAAGAAATTAATTGTTATTTTTTTGATAAGGAGTTTGTGGCACGGTTTAAGGATGTCTTTGTTAAGGATATTCATGATTCAAGACCACTGACGTTAGCGGATCTTAATCATCCGAATTTATTTCGAACAATAAAAGAGTTAATTGCTTGGCCGATTTCTTATTTTTTATAACAGGTGTGATTAGTTTTTGCGAAATCTGCTTCGCTTTCCGCGGGCTCGCCCGTGAGCCTCCTCGGTCGTTTCCGACCTGCGGGGTCTCACTTAGCTCGTAATCCCGCGGGAGTCTCGCAGATTTCGCAAAAATCCTATCAATAAGCCTTTTACGTCATTTTAATAAAAGGAGTTGCCAATATGAAGATTCGTTTCGGCTATGTTTCGACTGCTATTACGTTATGGGATGCCTCTCCTGCGAAGGCACTTACCTTTACTCGTTACCAGCAGCTTGGCGAGCGGGAACGTACGGAAAGGTTATTGCAGGTGACGAAACAAAATCTTGATCATACTATTCGGATGCTGCATTACAATATCGCTCATGAGATTGAAGTATATCGGATGTCGAGCTCGATTGTTCCGTTGGCAACACATCCAGAGGTGCGCTGGGATTTCCAAACACCCTTTCGCGCGGAATGGCAGGAAATTGGTCGTTTAGTGAAAAAACATCATTTAAGGGTGAGCTTTCACCCTAATCAATTTACTTTGTTCACCTCAGATAAAGAAAAAATTACTGATAATGCGGTGATTGATATGGTGTACCATTATCAGATGTTAGAGGCAATGGGGCTTGAGCATGAAGGCATGATGAATATTCATATTGGCGGGGCTTATGGGGATAAAACAGAAACAATTATTCGATTTCACAAAAACCTAAAGAAGCTTCCGTCTCACGTGAAATCAGCGATGACCTTAGAAAATGATGATAAAACTTACAACGCCGAGGAAACCCTGATTGCCTGTGAGCGGGAAACGATTCCGTTTGTTTTTGATTATCATCACCATATGGCCAATTTATGTGAGCCTACCCTCGAAGAACTATTGCCGAG